>DATIHQ010000061.1:0-1648 GCA_035480535.1 Chlamydiales bacterium | reverse complement strand
CGAGCACAATCTCGACCTCATCAAAACCGCCGATTGGATCCTCGATCTAGGCCCCGGCGCCGGCATCCATGGCGGCGAGCTGATTGGCCAGGGCACTCCCGAACAAATCGCCAAACTCAAAACCCCCACCGGCCACGCCCTAAAAGAAGCGCTCACTCCCCGCTCAATTGCAAAGGAGAAAGCGAAGCCGGGAAAAATGGAGCGGCAAGAACCGCCTTTAACAGTTGTGGGGGCTAGCCAAAACAATCTCCGCGATGTTTCCCTTACGATTCCGCGGGGCAAAATCACCGTCTTCACTGGCCCCTCCGGCTCGGGCAAATCCTCTTTAGCCTTCGATACATTGTACGCGGAAGGACAGCGCCGTTATACGGAAACCTTGCCCGCCTATTCGCGCACTCTCGTAAAGCAATTGCAGAAACCCAAAGTGGATAAAATCGAAGGGCTTTCCCCTTCCATTGCCCTGGAGCAAAAAACAGGGGGGCTCAATCCCCGCAGCACGGTGGGCACCATCACCGAAATTTACGACTTGCTTCGCGTTTTATATGCCCATTTAGGAACCGCCTATTCTCCAGACACCGGAGAAGAGCTGAAAAACATCAGCAAAGAATTCGTCGTCGAGAAAGTGCTCGCCTTGCCAAAAGAGGAAAAGATCCAGGTCTTAGCGCCCATTCAATTTCAGAAAAAAGAGAGCTTTGAAGAGCTTGTCGAGCGGCTAAACCGGCAAGGTTTCTTGCGCCTCCGCTTAAATGGCACCACCTATCCTCTCGATGAGCCAATCCCGTATGAAAAACATCGAAAAAATGAGCTCTATCTCGTGATCGACCGGTTGATCGTGGATCGGAAAAATGAAAAGCGGCTCTATGAAGCCATCGAAAAAGCGACTCAATTTTCGGAAGGGATTGTCGTCATTGCAAAAGAGAAAAGCGATCTCTTCTTCAATCTCGCCTTTGCGGAAGAGAGCACCGGCAAATCGTATCCTCCCATTACGCCGCAAACTTTCTCCTTCAATCACGACGCAGGGATGTGTTTAGAATGCCAAGGTTTGGGATTTACCTACGGCGCCCACCTGGGAGAGCAGAAAAGTTTCCTCCGCCTCTCGCTTCTTGAAATGGCCGATCGTCTCTTTAAAGAAAAAGGGACCCAAACAGCCTATAGAATTCTGGAGAAATATTTCCTCGAGATCGGCATCGATCCCGATGAGCCGATGAAAAATCTCCCCCCGAAACATCTGCAAATCATTCTAAACGGCGGCCCCGATGTTCCCGTGAAAAAAGGGCCCACCCTTCGCTGGCTGGGCATCCATCCCCTTTTCGCCAGCGCAGTGCGCATGGCTACAGGGGATTTGCGCGAATCGCTTCTTCCCATGATGCGCGCCCACACCTGTCCCGCCTGCAATGGAACCCGGCTCAATCCCCTTGCGCGCAATGTGAAAATCCAAAAACTCTCGCTCCCCGATCTCTGTCATTTAAGCATTGAAAAGGCCTACGCCTTCACCCAGAAAATTTCCCTGAAAAAAGAGGCCTTTCTCACAGAAACGCTCTCCCAAATTCACAAATATCTCGAATTCATTCTCAGCATTGGCCTTCGCTATCTTTCTCTCGATCGCTCCGCGCCCACCCTCAGCGGCGGAGAGCTCCAAAGAATCCGC
>DATIHQ010000060.1:0-6270 GCA_035480535.1 Chlamydiales bacterium | reverse complement strand
TGTGTGGAAGTTTGAAGTCATAACTGTAACGACAACGGGTTCGGTTCCATTAAAAAACTGTCCTAAAACGGTAGATTTGACATGGCTCCATACGAGAGAAAACGCAGCTTTTCCGAATAGATTGAACCCTTTGTAGACTTTCCAAAAGGAATCTAAACCAATCAAAGGGCCTATTCCCCAGATCTCTTGTGCCATATTAGATTCGGAATTGACGACAGTGAGTGGTTCAGGAAGTTCACCTGAGTAAGCGGCAAGGGCAAAAATATGATATTTTTCATTGAGCCATAGGTTCTTAAGACCAAAGTGGCCTTTGAGTCCAAAATATTAGCCAAAGGGAATTTCTCTATTGATATCCAAATCGATCGTATTGTAATTAGATCTCCAGGTAGCATTTGCGTTCACGCTATTGTTATTAAGAATTTGAGGGACGAAGAAAAGAGGATTAGGGATAATGACTGAGGTTTCAAATGCTCCAGGAAGATCAGAAAATCCGGAAGCTTTGGAATTCATGTGAGTCCAGACAAAATCGATTTGCCAGTAATCGTAATGCGGTCTAAATCCAAAAGAAGCGCGTATTCCTGGATCGAATTTATATTCGGGGTTCTTATAGTCTCCAAAAGAAGGAATGTTGTCGCCGCCGCCTGGCTTCAGAATCGACGTATGGAAATTAGCAACCTGACCATACCAGATCCCTGTTTGGCACGTTTGCCAATAGAGAAAATCGGCGGAGAAGGAAATCCCCATATCGCATCTAAGATCGGGCCAAATAGAAGGGCAGCTCTCTTTACAACACTCTGTCTTTGAATTCGGAGCAGGATCCGCAAATCCTGCGAATGCAACGATTGTGAATGCGCCCACTAGAAAACGACAAAGCCTACCCATCTTCAACCCTCATGCTAGCCACAGCGTATTCAAAGATTATGTAGACCGCAAGATAATTATTAAGTCGAGCCACGACCCCCCCAATCGATGAAGCATCGATCGGGGACCCCGAACAACCCCACCCAATTGCCTGAAGCCGGAATCGAACCGACGACCTTCGCAGTACGAATATGCAGGCCGCGCCCCACGCCGCCGCATCCCGCAGCAGCTGACAGGAGGAGAGTTTAAGCGATTCTTTCTTTTCGATCTACTGTGGTCTGCATTGGTTTGACGTATTTTGCCGCCCCTGTTTGGTCCACAGTTGGTCCAGGGATTTGCACGCAAGTTCTGGGGAAATTTAGCTTCTGCCATTCGCTTGTAGCAAAAGATCCGTTAGAGCGGATTGGACGTTCTGAAAATTGGGCAGCCTGTAACTATTGCCGATAGCTTGGGGCACGGGGGATAGAATTCGACATGTGATTGGCGATGTGATAATAAGAAAATCCCATTCAGACCAAAGGTGAATTCTTCCCGTTCGATGATTGAGATCACAAATATCTACTAGACAGGGAGGACAATCCATCCCCTCTGGGATTTCCAAAAATTGAGTTCCGATCAAAATCGATGCACTCTCGATATTTGATGGGACCAATAAAAAGACCACGCTAAAACCCGTAGAAGAAGCTAAATTTAGAATTTCTTGAGATTGGCTTCCTTTCCATGATTTGAAGTGATTGGTCTCCCTCAGGCAAGGTATTGCGTCCTGAAAATATAAACTTTCCACATAAATTGGGGTAGTCACCGGTGGATTGCAAAACAGAGGTCCCTGAGAAAGTTCAACCCTCTCAATTGCAATATCATCCTCACGTTTAATTTGAGCTATATTTCTATGCCAAGTGATATGTTCAAAGCGAGCTGTACGTTCTCCAGTATCGCAATTGAAATGTAAGGCTGGGGCATCATGAGGGTGGTGCAAATGATACGAACATTCCTCTTTAGAGGAGTTAAAACTCAAAGTGCCTAACAAATATTCGACACCCTGAATAGACACTTTCAAATGAATAAACGACGGTTTGTTTTTTGACATACTATTACTCATGCAATAAATTTATTAATGACTTCGATTACTTCAACTATTTGGCTGGGCAACCGAGATGAAGCTGTCGCTGTCTTATGATAACGTCCCCAGTATTGCTGCAACGCTTCGAGCGCTAAAGAATCGAACTGCATTGGCAATCGCAGCGGCGTCTTGCGGTGCTCAAACACTAAACGAATTGCTTTTGAAGTATCAGCCCAGTTCAGCATTTTCTCCGAACTGGCGAGAGTGTAGAGATCGTGAAAATCCTTCATCCGGCTGTTATCGGCCCCTCGAAAGATTGCCGTTTCTAGCTTCTCAGCGAACACAAATTCCATCGGGTAGCAATTGACTGTTAGCGATGGTTCGAATAAAGGCCCTTTCGAATTTGAGAGAAGCAAAAACTCCTTCTCATGAGTTTGGACCAGATCACCGAATCCTAGATCAATGAAGAGTGGAAATTTGGCTTTGCCAAAACGAACCTCTATTTTGACATGAGCACCAGGATACTCCATGTGAAAATGCTCGAGAGGCGCGACGATTGGATTCATAAAAGCAAACCCGTCCTCAATCTCAACTCGCACAATATCATTAAACGTCTTCTGCAAGGAGCTGATTTCGTTGCTGAGCCGTTGGATTGCGAAATCTAGGTCTTTGGTTTCTCTACCGATGTCCACATACCGAGCCAGAAGAGTTCCGCCTTTCAGGACAAAATGCGAGTGGTACGGTGATCGGCACAGGCGGACAAGAAATCTTTCTGTGATGACATTTTGCCAAACTTCAGCAGGAGTTATATTTCTTTCCTTAGCAATGAGCTGTAGGCGTTTTTTAAATGATTGTTCTAAGGAGTGAGTCATGTTGTTAAAGCCAAAATATATGAGTTAATATTGATTCTTAATGCCTTAGCATACCTTGAAAGCTTTGGCAGGTCCGCTTTCTGCCCAGCTGAAGGTTTTAAATAAGCTTGAAGAGCCTTGATGGCAATTTCATCGCTCAAATATCGAAATGAGTCGACAACAGTCCTTTCGCGATCAAAAATTTTTACCTCGTACTTCCCCATTTTTACGGTTGTTAGCCCAAGGCTCATATTCCTCATTCGAACGATTCGAGTATGGGGGCGCTTCGGGCTCTTATCGGTGTTGGGAATGGCAATCCAATACTCCCTCATGATCTGATCGGTCAGATCGTAATAGCAAAGCGCTGAGATTAGACAAATGACCCCCTTAGGGATACTCGAAGCGGTGAGCACAAGTTCTTCAAAGTCAAGGTTTACTCCGCTAGAGGCCTCGGCTACCCGATATAACCCGCGCCCGATCCTTTCGATTAGCCCTTTCTGACAAAAATACGCCAGCATTCGAGAGGGAATCCCCCTGGAGCGAGCGTCGCTTGCCTTGAAAATAGGCTCTTTAAGAAGAGGGGCGAGAAGGTGTTGATACTTAGATCGTTTCATATTTCAATATGTAACACAGACACTCACAAAAAGTCAATGAGTACCTTTATTACACAATTTCCCTAGGGGGAGAACTGCTGCGAGCGGCGCCTCTTTGTAGCCTTCCCGCCAGCTAGGTACCTTCACAGTTCTGACAAAATAATTAATCAAATTACGAAAAAATAACAGTTTAGTTTATAATAAACAAACAAAAAAAACAAAACATGACCACAGACAATAAAAAAGAATTAACTCAAGACGATTGGGAGAATGATCACAGTTTACGCTCTCAGTTTCATCAGGAAAAACTCTTAGGAAAACCTGTTGATTTGGGATCTGTTCTCGATAGCCAAGGATTTTCTAGGCAAATCAAGAACATTCACTTTACCAACTTCAGCTTTCACAATTTCATCCTCGATCGCCTGGAATTCCATGATTGCAATTTTTCAGAGCGTGATTTCAGAAATACGTCATTGTCCCATCTACAGTTCATCCAATGCAACTACGCCAAAGTAAAGTGGTTAGACTCCATATTGACCAATATTGCGTTCAACGCATGCAACTTTTCTCATTCGGAAATGATTCATTCTGAATTCAAAAATGTATCCATAACAAATTCCATGTTATCTGGATCATATTGGAATCATGTCCAACTTTCTCAGCTGCATATCCACAACAGTGTTCTCAATGAATCGGCTTTTTATTCGACCTCCATTCACGATAGCTCGATGTCCTATGCCGATTTACAAGATGTTTTTTGGATTCAGAATGCAGGAGAATTTCTGAAAACAAATTGCACAATCCTCTCAACAAATCGACCCGTAGTAGGAATGGCTTGGGATTTTTTACAAAGAGGAACTTTTTCTCCCCTTATCGATGACGCTCTCCGTGACAATGGCGCCATAGTGCTAAAAATCGAAATGCAGTCCAAATCGATTGATGTACCCAAACTCAGTGAAGAAGTAGCACGATGTTTGAGCAATCATTCCGAATCCAACTTGCCCATCATTGCCAAAAAACTTTTCTGCGAAACATTACAAAACCCAGAAGTCGACAAAATCGAAGAGAATGCGGCGTCCTTGTTGGATTATTGCAGCGCCCTCGTTCTGCCGGGAGGGAAAGATATAGAACCAGAATTTTATACGAATGGGCAAGCAGCGACTGCGCAGTGGGATTACCGGCGTTCCATTGCTGAGCTGGCTTTCCTTACATATGCTCACAAACGAAAAATGCCGATAATGGGCATATGCCGCGGTTCACAAATGATCAATGTCTACTTTGGGGGTACTCTCAGGCAGCTCCCAAAACCTGAAATGGAATGGCAATATTTATCCCTGTCAAATTCCTCAAAAAAAGAAGAGTTGCAGCAATGGATTGGCGGTACAAATATTTGGGCTTTGTCCATGCACCATCAGGCTTGCGATAAAATAGGGAACAACTTGGAAATCATCATAGAGCACGAAGGCATCCCAAAGCTCCTCATGAGTCACGATAATCAATTTATTGGCGTTCAGTTTCATCCCGAAACCTACATAGTGGAAGATTTCATTAAAGAACGCCCCGAGGCTATCCACAATAAGGGCATCTACAGACTCTTTTTTTCAAAAATATTGCAACATCATATGCTTGGCGTATAGACTCTGGCCTTCAAGAAAAGGTTTTAAGATGTCTGCGCGATTTTTTCAGCTTTTTTGCTTCTTGATGTGGATCATTGCTGGCTACGCTGGAGAACCCACAGGGAATCTTGACGATGAGCAAGTGGAGCTAGTTGCACATGCTGCGCCAGTCAATTTATCCTCCAAAAAGCAAGAGAAAATGTTAAGCCTTGGACTCGTCGATAGCGCCATCACAAAGCTGAACCACATCTATCCGTATCTAGACATAACAAATTTGGATAGAACTGCTTACGCCAATCATATATTTGACCTATCCAATGAACCAATTGCCTGGGAGAATCAATACGATACAATTGCGATTTATCTCGCATTGGAGAAATCTCCTGACCGGAATGAAAGGCTTCGGATTCTGTATAAAGGGTTAAAGCCTGGAGGAAAAGGAATCATTGTCTTTGCTCCAAAAGATTCTTGTTCGATAGATAATCGGGTAGAGCAATTTATTGAAAATTCAGAATGGAAACCGTTTATATCCAATACCCCCAATCTATCGCTCGAAGATTATCGAATGCTTATCCAAAACATCGGCTTTAATATAATTGGTCTACGAAACTGGGTGAGCATCCTTCGTAATACGGATACTTCAGAATGGCTTTGCGATCGTTGGGAAGTTCCCTTATCCATGCAATCCCGCTTCATAGGTGGCTTCTATCGCTTTTCGAACATGCTTTCCAAAGGCGAGACCTGTTTTTTTACGGGCCTATACTACTTCATAGTCGAAAAATAATTGCCTGACCACCCCAAAATTTGCCTGAAGCCGGAATCGAACCGACGACCTTCGCATTACGAATGCGCTGCTCTACCAACTGAGCTATTCAGGCGAAATGACCTCATAGAGTAAACTACTTTATAAATTTCTCTCAAGGATGGATATGTTCGAAGGAAAACGGGTGGGCGGGGTGATCCTGATCGGCGGCGAAGGGAAGCGATTTGGCGGCGAGGTGCCAAAACAATTTTTAGAGCTGGCGGGGAAGAAGGTTTATCTGTACGTGATAGAGGCGTTCCTAAAAACAGGTTTGTTTGATGAAGTGGTGCTAGTTTGCCACCCCGATTGGATGGAAAAAGTAGAAGGGAGGGCGGTAGCGGGGGGGGCGACTCGGCAGGCCTCTTCGAGAAGGGGGATTGAGGCGCTGGCAGGGATGGACGTAGTGGTGATTCACGATGGGGTGAGGCCGTTTGTGGATGGGAGAATCTTGCGGGAAAATGTGGAGGGCGCGGTGAGGGGGGGGGCC
>DATIHQ010000059.1:0-49616 GCA_035480535.1 Chlamydiales bacterium | reverse complement strand
ATTAAAGGGGGGAGTTGCTTCTTTTGTTGGTTTCAGATAGACTGTAGGGTATATTTAGATCTTAACCCTTTGAAATCGGAGAGCTTCCTCCTATGTCTTTAGATAAAGGTACCAAGGAAGAAATCACCAAAAAATTTCAGTTACACGAGAAAGATACCGGCTCAGCCGACGTCCAGATCGCGATTTTAACTGAAAGAATTGCAGAATTAACAGAGCATCTCAAACTAGCCCCAAAAGACCATAGCTCACGCTTGGCCCTTTTGAAATTGGTCGGCCAGAGACGTAAATTGCTCGACTATCTCAACTCCACGGACACCAAGCGCTATCAAAACTTGATCGTCCGCCTGAATTTGAGAAAATAAACCTTAGGGGGATCTCAAGTCCCCCTTATTATATTGCCCGGATGGGCTAGAGAACAGAAATAAGTTTTTTTGCGAAAAAAGATTTCTTTCTGATTTTTATCTCCTCCTAGGCCGTAGTATCAATACTTAGGAGTTCCAATGACTTTACACCGTGAAACCATATCCATTCCCGTAGGGAAAAAAACACTTAAATTCGAAACAGGCAAAATCGCTCGTCAAGCCAATGGCGCCGTCATGGTCCATTGCGATGATACCATCGTTTTCGCCTCCGCCTGCGCCGCGCCAACCGCCGCTGAGGGGATTGACTTCTTTCCTTTACGCGTCGACTATCAGGAAAAATTCTCATCCGTCGGCCGCACCGCTAGCGGATTCATCAAACGAGAAGGGCGCCCCACCGAAAGAGAAATCTTGGGCAGCCGCCTGATCGATCGCCCCCTTCGCCCGATGTTTGAAGAGGGCTACTACAATGAAGTGCAGCTCCTCGCCTATGTCTTCTCTTTCGATGGACAAAACATCCCCGATGTCCTTGCGATTTGCGCCGCTTCCGCCGCACTGGTCATTTCCGACATCCCTCTTCTAAAGCCAATTGGCGCGGTCCGCATGGGTTTCGTCAATGAGCAATTCATCATCAATCCAACCGCCGATGAGATGAAAGAGTCAAAACTCGATCTCGTTCTCGCGGGAACCGAAGATGCGATCTTGATGATCGAAGGATTTTGCGACTTCCTCACTGAAGAGCAGGTCATTGAGGCCATTGAAACGGGCCATAAAGCGATCCAAGGTATTTGCCATCACCTGACTGAGTGGCGCGCGAAAATCGGCAAGCCGAAAAAGACCGATACCGTGCGAAAAATCCCGCAGGAAATCAACAACGCCGTTCACGCCGCCTCCGCTTCCTTGATTGAGGCAGCGCTCCGTATCTCCTCAAAACAAGAGAGAGAAAAAGTTCTCGGCGAAATTAAAGAGAGCGTCCTAAAAGCGATCCTGGCTGAGGGAGAAGATAAACAGAAGAAGACAGATGTTCTTTTCTCCTATAAAAATCTCCAGTCGACTCTCATGCGGCAGATGATTCTGAAAGAGAAGAAGCGGATCGATGGACGGGGACTTGAAGACATTCGCCCCATCGATGTCGAACAAAGTCTTCTCCCCCGCACACATGGAAGTTCTCTTTTCACTCGTGGAGAAACCCAGTCGCTCGCCGTTTGTACTCTTGGCGGAGAAACAAATGCCCAGCGCTTTGAAGATCTTTACGGCGACAAAGCGGCCCGCTTCTACCTCCAATATTTCTTCCCTCCTTTCTCTGTCGGCGAAGTAGGCCGCATGGGGACACCGGGGCGCCGCGAAATCGGCCACGGAAAACTCGCAGAACGGGCGCTCGCCGCTATTTTGCCGAAGCAGGAAGAATTCCCCTACGTCATCCGCCTCGAATCCAATATCACTGAATCGAATGGCTCTTCTTCGATGGCCTCCGTTTGCGGCTGCTGCTTAGCGATGATGGATGCAGGCGTGCCCATTAAGCGCCCTGTCTCTGGCATTGCGATGGGCTTGATCCTAGAAGGAAAAGAATTTGCCATTCTCTCCGATATTCTCGGCGCAGAAGATGCCCTCGGCGACATGGACTTTAAAGTCACTGGCGACGATGCCGGCATCACCGCCTTCCAAATGGACATTAAGGTCGAAGGGATCACTCACGCGATCATGCGCGCAGCGCTGGCCCAAGCGAAGAAAGGGCGCTCCCATATTCTGCATAAAATGCTCTTGGCCTGCCCTCATTCAAAGGCAGAGATGTCCATTTATGCGCCGCGCATCGAAACGCTGCAGATCAAGCCGAGCAAGATCGGCATTGTGATCGGCCCAGGAGGGAAACAAATTCGCTCCATCATCGAAGAAACAGGCGTCCAAATCGATATCGACGACAATGGCCTCGTCAGCATCGCCTCCACAAATCCAGATGCGATGGCCCGCGCTAAAGAGATCATCCACAGCCTCACAGCAGAAGTGGAAATGGGCAAGATCTATACAGGGCGCATCGTCTCCATCGTGCAATTCGGTTTCTTCGTCGAAATCTTCCCTGGAAAAGAAGGGCTTTGCCATATCTCTGAGATTTCCACGAAGCGGATCCAGAATATTCACGATACGCCATTCCATGAAGGAGATAAGATCGAAGTGAAAGTGATTGATATCAATGATCGAGGACAAATCAAGCTCAGCCATAGAGCCGTGCTTGAACAAACCGCCTCGGTAGATAGAGTATGAAACGGGTTTTGGCTCGGGAACTTTCAAGTTCTGTGGGAAAACAAGTCCAGGTGCGGGGGTGGCTCAATAACCTCCGCTCCTTTGGAAAACTCAACTTCTTGCTTTTAAGAGACCGCACCGGCCTCGCCCAAATCGTCATCCAAGATAAAGAGCAGCTGCAGAAGCTCGCCCATCTGCAGCCCGGCTCCATCCTCTCCATTTTAGGCAAAGCGGTCGAATCGAAAGAAGCGGCCCTCAAAGTGGAGATCATCGAGCCTGAAATCACCGTTGAAAATCCAATCCACGATGTGCCTCCCATCGACTATTACAAGCCGGAGATCCATTCCGATCTCGACTTCATCCTCGATCATCGCCCCATCGCGCTCCGCAACCGGCAAATCCAGGCCGTTTTCCGCATTCAGGCAGAGCTCGCGCACGCCTATCGCCTCTACATGCACGATACGGTGCAAGCCTCGGAGTATTTTTCCCCCAATATGGTGGGAGCCTCTTCTGAAGGAGGGGCTGAGTTTTTCAATGTCGATTACTTTGGCTACACCGCCACACTCGCGCAAAGCAGCCAGCTCTATAAGCAGATCATGGTGGGCGTCAATGAGCGCGTTTTTGCCCTCATGCCCTTCTTCCGCGCAGAGCCCTCTCACACCACGCGCCATGTTTCCGAAGGGAAACAATTTGAATTTGAGATGGGCTTCTTCAACCACTGGCATGAAATCCTCGACATCCAAGAAGGATGCATTAAATTCATGATCGCCTATCTCCATCGCCATGCGAAAGCGGAGATTGAAACCCTCAATCATCAAATCGTCAAAGCTCCTGAAAATGTCCCCTTTCCCCGACTCACCTTTCAGGAAGCCCAAGAAATCTATTTTAAACGCACTGGAATCGACGAACGTCATGAACCCGACTTAAGTCCTGCCGCAGAAAAAGAACTCTGCGCCTGGGCCCAAGAAACGGTTGGCACCGATCTTCTCTTTATCATCGATTGGAAAACCGCCAAACGCCCCTTTTACGCTTTCCCCAAAGAAGAGAACCCCGAACTCACCAATACCTTCGATCTTCTCTGCGCCGGCACAGAAATCACCTCCGGCGGCCAGCGGCGCCACACTTACGAATCGATGCTCGAGGGAATTCGCTCCAAAGGAATGGATCCCGCCAATTTCGCCGATTATCTCTCCATCTTCCAATTTGGAATGCCTCCTCACGGCGGCTTTGGGATGGGACTCGAGCGGCTCACTATGACTCTTCTCAAACTAAAAAACATCAGAGAAGCCTCCCTTTTCCCCTCCGACACCAAGCGGATCGCCGGCAATCGGATCAAAGCCAAGATCTTCTTCGGCGGCGAAAACATCCGGAATGAAATCATCCACCAGCTCCACACCCGCAAAATGGAATTCCAACACCTCATCCACGAACCTACTCCTACCTCGCAAGATTCGGCTCGCGTCCGCAATACGCGCCTGGAAGAAGGGATTAAATCGCTCATTCTCCGCGGGAAAAACACCAAAAAGAACTACCAGTTCAACATCCCCTCCCATCTTAAGCTCGATATGAAAGCTGCCTCAGAGGCTGCCGGCGAAAAATGTGAATTTGAAGATCCCGCCATCATTCTCGAGCGCTTTGGCCTCCAAGTGGGCGGCGTCCCCCCTTTTGGCAACCTTCTCAATCTCGATAACTATTTCGATGAGCGCATCGCCCAGCACGCGCGCGCTGCCTTTAACTGCGGCCTCCCCACCGAATCGATCCTCGTGAAGTCAAAAGACCTCATCGCCCTGGCAGATCCAAAAATCGGCTCCTTCGCTAAAGAATAATATGTCCGTTCAAGGAATAAGTGGCGTTAAAACAACTTGGCAAGCTCCTCCTAAAGAACCCACTGCGGAGGATTTCCGTTTAGCGGCTATCTTAGAAGCTGCAAGCAATGGCGCAAATCACGAATTAGCGGCCCTGATTGAAGTAGACCATCACCGCGCCTATGCCGCTGCTTACGCTGCGCCTCACCACATGAATCTCGCCCATGCATTGATCGGGAGCGCAGACGACCCAATCTTCGTTCACGAATTAGCGATTATAGAGAGCGCTTTGGAGGGCAGAGAAGAGGCTCTAAAAGTTCTTATCGAAACAGAATATCATCTCGCAGTTGCTATCGCCTGGCTTACACCCAAATACAAGGATCTTGCCGATCGTTTACTGGCAGACGCGGAAAATCAGGAGACCGTTTCAAAGATGGCTACTGCAGTTGCCGCTTTCGATGGCCGACAAGAAGCTTTAGACGTCTTCATTGCAACCAACGAATACAATCGCGGAGTTGCCATTCCCTGGACCATTCCTCATTATAAGGGAATCGCAAACAAATTATTCGCCGAAGCGGTGAATCCAGAATCTACTCGCGAGATCGCTATTCAAAATGCCGCCTTAAATGGCCGGCAGGAAGCTCTAAAAATGCTGATCCAAACAGATGCCCACCGCGCCCTTGCGATTCTCTATGCCGCGCCCAATCATATGGAACTTGCCGCCACCTTACTCAACAGCGCAGCCAACCCAGTTCGCGTCCACGAACTCGCCCTCTCAATGGCCCATCTAAACGGCTGGCAGGACCTCGCCGATGCTCTGGCCGAGCTCAATAAGCCCTTCGCCCCCCTCCAGTCGCCTAGAATAATGGGATAATTATCTATATAATCTTTATTTCAATATTGTTATAAAACAATTTTTTAGATATAATATTTGAATTATGTCGCCACCAATTGAAATATCAAATTTAAATATCGATCCATGCGGGATTTGCCTAGAAAACGATCCACCGCCAGATGTTTTGCATGGAAATCATCGATTCCATAAAGGTTGCTCAGACCCCTGGGTTAACATAGAGGGAACCTGTCCCATTCCCGACTGCGGGCATATCATCAATCGAGCCGTTTTTTATGCTCGGCAAAATGCGCTTGCAGCAGAGGCCGGCTTGCCCCTTCTTGTTTATGCCGCTAAATATAATAGGCCTCAAATCGTTGCGGATCTTGCTGCACAGGGGAATATTCCAGAGTCTGACCGTAAGGAAGCCATTCAAGAGGCCGCTTTGCAGGGATTGCAAAACATGGTGAAATCGCTGGTTCAAACAGACGAACATCGTGGCATAGCTATCGACTTTGCTATGTTTAATCACCACGATCAGCTCGCCCGCACATTATTCGCGGAAGCAGAAAATCAAGAGACCACACACGACTCTGCCATTCTTAACGCCGCTTTTCATGGACATCGAGAGACAGTCTTCGCCCTGATTCGACCTGACGATCAAGGAGTCCGCGATCGAGGACTCGCTATTTCCACGGCAGCCTCTAAATACCCAGATCTCGCTCAAGAATTACTCAATGATGCAGATGATGCTGTTTTCGAAATCGCGATTATAAACGCTGCCTACATGAGCAATAAAAAAGCGTTAAAGTATCTGAATCAGTACCAGAAAATAACCGATCAACAACTTGGACTCGTTATGGCCTTTGTTCCTGCAGATGACCCCAAGCAAATCGTCTTCTACTTGTTTAATAGCTCAAGAGATCGAAAGCTCGTTCTCAACACCGCCCGCGCTAGGGCCGCTGAGAATAACAGAGCAGCTGAATTAGAGGCTGCGCTGGCGCTTTATCGCAAACGCATCGAATGCCACTGCGCAATCATTTAATAAAAGGATTTATGTCAGTATCAGGAATTCCAGGAATCTCGCCCGCTCCCTACCCGCAGCCTCCTGCCGAGACCCCTTCTCTAATCCAGGCCGCTATAGACAATCGGCCCGATGAGATTCGCCATCTTCTCGCAATAGGCAATATCTCAGATTCAGTCCATGAAGAGGCCATTGAAAAGGCTGTTTTAGGCAGTCACTTAGATGCGCTAAAGGTTCTGATGCAAACAGATCGCCATTGCGGTATCGCTCTCGCCTATGCCATCCATCACGGCATCAAAATCACTTGGGCCCTGCGCGCAGAAGCAAACAAACCCATCGATGCTTTTTGCTTTGCAGCTGAAAAAGCGGTTCTGAATGATTGGAAAGATGTCTTAAGAACCTTAGTTCAGATAACAGATGATTGCCGCGAAGGGGCTCTCCTCCTTGCCATCACCTACGCCGCGCCAGATCATATGGATCTTGTTGATGAATTCCTCAAGAAAGCAGAGGATCCAGCATCCCTTCTTGAAAGAGCCGTTGCCATGGCCGCCTTAAAAGGGCGCCTCAGCGCGCTAAAAGCTCTGATCAAAACCGATAAACATCGAGCCATCGCTATTGTCTACCTTGCTTCCGAAAACCCACATCTCATCCCTGCCCTTTTTGAGAGCGCAAAAGATCCAGAATCGGTTCGCGAAATCGCCACCTCATTCGCCGCTGCAATGGACAAACAAAAAGCACTACATCTTCTAATGAAAACAGATAAACATCGCGGAATCGCTATCGCTTCAGCCATCTCTAACAATCTCTCACACCTCATCCCCGCCATCCTCAAGGATGCAGAAAATCTAAAATCCGTTCGCACCTATGCCGATGGAGCCACCCTTCTAGAGAGCACGAACTCTCTGCTGGAAGGCTGGGCTCGAAAAGATCATCAGCGAGGGATCGAGATCGGCCAAGGGCCTATCGACACAGATCTCATGGACTCACATCTTAAAGATGCATTAAATCGACCCTATGTTTTTAAAACAGCTATAGAAACAGCCCGCTTGAATGGCAACCAAAATTGGGCAGACCGTCTAGAAGCTTGCAGCCGAACCTATCTTCAGAGAATCGCTTCATCTACAGCCAAAGAACATGGCTGGGATAAAGATACTCGCCTAAAAATTGAGGTTCCCAATGAACGCAATTAACCAATTTATTCAGTATGCCGCTCAAAAAATCAGTAGAGGCGCCCATGCGATCGGCCATGGCATTCCCGCCGCAATCGCCCTGATTGAAAAAGGGTTACTTTCCCTCTATCTTATCAATCTTGGGGGGCCTCTAGATCTACAAGGGAATCTCCAAGATAGAGTCCAACACCTAGATTTGCATCGAGAAGGATTGCAACAACGCTATACAGTATTGATCCAAGCGGCACAGCTGAGCCCAGCCACTGTCGCCCTTTCCATGTAATCAATCCTTTTTCTTGATGCAATTTCTCGAGAAGTTCATACTCCCCCTCTTAAAAAAGAAAGGAGATCTATTTATGGCTGCATCAGCAAGTAAAGTAACCCATCATGCAAGATCTGTTTCAGGCATAAGCGACATAAGCCTCGGTCCAGAGGCCCAAGCAGGAACCTCTGATCCAGATCGTAGAGTTCGTTACGCTGTCCAAGCACTTCATATTAGCCAAACACCAACTGCAGCGGAATTAGCTCCTCGCGTTTCGCCAAGACACATTGCTCAGATGAATACGGCTGCGATAACGATGAATCTAAGTCTAAGAAGGTGGGATAAAACCTGCAAAGATTACTTTCGTGAGCATGGATGGGATCCAGACGAAATTCTCGCGATTACCAAAGAGCTAAGTCTTATAGAGGCGGGACTTGTCCAGGATCACAAAAATGAATATCTCTGCAAGACATTGATCCAAGGCGCCATTGACAGATTGGATATAGAAGCCTTTCAAGTGATCCCAATGGTAGACTTAAGCGACGTTCTGGCCATCCTGGATGAGAAGATTTCTAATGAGGATGAAGATGTCGCAATTTATTGTCAGATGAAAGAGATGGCCCTCAACCACTCTTCTAAAAATAAAGCAGTGAGAGTCCTTGGGGCTACTGCTGCCCTATGAATTCAACCCAGGCTGCATCCCCTGATCTTTCGGGGGTTCCGCGATGGGGCGAATGGTTTGTTGCACGGGGGGTGGAGGAGGAGGATTTTTCTTCTGAAGCTCCTCGGCCGATTTTACGCGAGCCTGTTTCTTTACAGAATCCCAAGTGCCCGCCATGATCTCTTTCACATCTGTTGAATCAAGCGTCTCAAATTCCATGAGCATGTCAGCCATGAGCTGAACCTTATCCCGATTTTCTTGGAGAATTTCAAGGGCCCGTTTGTGAGCAGAATCAATGAGGTTGCGCACCTCTTTGTCGATTTGCTGCGCTGTCTCATCTGAATAGTTCTTTTCGTGATAGCCCGACATGCCGAGATATTGGCCCGATTCGGTTCTTTCATCGTAAGTCACGGTACCTAAATTATCGGTCATGCCCCATTCGCAGACCATGCTGCGGGCCATCTTGGTCGCTTGCATGATGTCTTGCTGAGCGCCAGAGGACATATCTTCCACAAAGAGCTCTTCCGCCGCGCGGCCGCCCATGAGGACGACGAGCTGGTCAAGCGCCTCTTTCTTCCAGTAGCTGAGGCGATTCTTCTGCGGCATAAAGTGAGTTGAGCCCAATGAAAAGCCGCGAGGAATGATCGTTACTTTATCGACAGGATCGCTATGTTTGACAACTAGGCCGGTAATGGCATGGCCCGATTCATGGAAGGCTGTCGTCCGTTTTTCCCGCTCATCCATCTCTAAGCTGCGCCGCTCTTTTCCATAGCGCACTTTATCGCAAGATTCTTTCACTTCAGATGCCGTCACAGCGGAGCGCCCTTTGCGGGCCGCCAAAAGAGCGGCTTCATTGAGCATATTTTCTAAATCGGCTCCCGATGCGCCAGGCGTGCTGCGGGCAATGTCCATGAGATCGACTGAGCTATCGATCTTAATTTTGCGCGCATGCACCTTTAGGATCTCAAAGCGCCCTTTAATGTCGGGCAGATCAAGAACAACGCGTCGATCAAAACGGCCGGGGCGAAGGAGTGCGCGGTCGAGAATATCGGGGCGATTGGTCGCCGCCATCAGGATTACGCCTTCTTTGGTATCAAAGCCATCCATCTCAACGAGAAGTTGGTTGAGCGTCTGTTCCCTTTCATCGTGTCCACCGCCGATGCCAGCGCCGCGATGGCGGCCCACTGCGTCGATCTCATCCATGAAAATAATGCAGGGAGCATTCTTTTTCGCCGTATCGAACATATCGCGAATTCTACTTGCGCCGACGCCGACAAACATCTCTACAAAGTCAGATCCTGAAATGGAGAAGAAGGGGCGATCCGCCTCTCCTGCAACGGCTTTGGCAATGAGCGTTTTTCCCGTTCCTGGAGGTCCTACGAGAAGTACCCCTTTAGGAATTCGGGCGCCGAGAGTGGTGAATTTTAGCGGGTCTTTCAGGAAATCGACGATCTCTTTTAATTCCTCTTTGGCTTCATCTGCACCTGCGACATCTTTAAAGGTGATTTTATTGGTCTCTTTGGTCATGAGCCTTGCTGGCGATTTGCCAAAATTCATGGCTGACGAACCGACCCCTTTCATTTGGCGCGAGAAGATAAAATAGAGGAATAAGATGACGAGCATCACGGGGAGGATCGTGAAGATGTAGCTAAAGTAATTAGGAGAGGGTTCTTGGCTCTTGAAGGTCTTTTCCAGAACAGTATTGCGGGGCTGATCGGGAGCGCGATAGGCGAGTCCCTTATTGCCATTGTAGCTATCCCATTCCTGTTTGGCCTGCGCATACCAGTGGCCAAAGACTTCCGGGTCTTGTTTTTCTAAAGAACGCGTAGAGAGTTCCTGGTTATTGAAATACCAAATCACCGAAGCGACTTTCTGGCGCGATTTATCGAGTAGCGCCTCATTCTTCTCTAAATCTTGGAACACTTGAGCATATTGCTGCAGCTCTTCCACATAGGTGCGGACACTGCGGAGCGCTCCTAGGCGAACGCCTTCCTGCTCTCTTCCTAAGTCCCCAATCAAACCGGTCAATTGATTTAATGCATTTCGATAGACGCGGAGTTGCTGCTCAGGCGATTGTTCTGCGGCAGCGGAGAGTTGATTGTCGAGAGTTTTGAGCTCGAGCTTTAAAGATTCGCTTCCAATCCCCAATGCGGGAGAGCGGAGAAGGGTCACTAAATCGTGGATTTCTTTTCCAGCGGCATCAACAGATTCGGAAGTTTGCGATTGCTGCGCCAAACTCAAGGTTCTCTGCACAAAGGGCAAACTGACTACATCGCGGGCGGTGAGATTTTTAATGACAATGGCGCTATCCCGATCTGGCGTATCATAAACAGAGCTAACTACGGTATATCCATTGCGGTATAAGGTTTGTCCACTGAGGTGAAGATAAAGGTCGGCTGAATCCTGCACATTTTTTTGCAGCCCATCGAGATCTTGCGTCAGGCGAGTCGATTCCGTTCTTAATTCATGATTGCGGTTGAGCAATTCTAAATAGCGATACCGCTCCACACTCTCGTCGGGAAGACGATCGCGGAAACGGCCGCTGAACGTAACCAAATTTTCATTTTGAGCGATCTTCCGATTTTCTTCAGGAACAGTCAGGTTTAAATTGGAAAGGTGCTCTACCTGATGGCTAAACGAGACTTTGGCTGCCCGGTCAGATGTAAACGTCTGCACTCCAAGAATGATGAGGATTGCTGCGAGCAGGAAAAGAAGAAAGCCCCCGGGGAAGCTTTTTTTAGAATCGGGTCCCATTTTGGCCATAAACGCCTTGTTTTGTTTATGTTACAATTTTCTCTCTAAAAAGTAAAGAGCCAGAGGTTTCCCCTGGAAATGTCCTCATAGCAAAAAGAACTTATATTGTCTGCGTTGAATTCTATATTACTGTCCCAGAGTCCTTTATCGGAAATAAAATAGATCCCCCCTCGATAAAAATTTCTTGTCCTTTCACGAGGAGCCTCCGTTTGGCCCCCTTTTTAGCCAAGCCATCGAGAAGAAATTCTAAAACCGATCGGGGTATGGTAACAGGAGAGATTTTTTGAATCAAATGTCTTTGTTCAATTCTCTCCACTTCCCTTAAAGCCGCAGAAATCCCCCACTCCCCCCGTTGAACCGCAATCGCTTCCACTCGCCTATCCAAATAGCGCTTGAGCTCCGCCCCCCTCTCCGCCAGGCAAAGCAAATTGTTGCCGATTTCCTTTCCAAACGCCTCATTTAATGCGGGAAGGATCTTCTCTCTCATACGCGCGCGGAGATACTTTGGGTCCCGATTCGTCGGGTCGTCCAATGGGATTAATTTCCTCTTCTCGATAAAGCGGACAATCTCAGAGCGCTTGACCGTGAGAAGCGGCCTCCAAATGGGCAGTCCCTCTACCTCGCCCACTCCCTCCATCCCACCTAAGAAAGCCAAGTGAGCCCCCTCTAACACTCGCTTTAAAGCCGTCTCCGCCCAATCATCGGCTTGATGCGCCAAAAGCAAAGCTTGCGCTCCAATCTCAGCCGCGATCTTCTTGAAAAAGGCAAGCCGGCTACTGCGCGCCTCATCTTCTTTCTTTCCCTTCATCTGCAGCCGCGTCGAATGAAAGGGCAATCCCAATTCAGCCGCCTCCAAGCGAAGCAACTCCGCCTCATCAGCGCTCTCAGAGCGCCAGCCATGATCCACATGAGCGATCTGAAGGTGTTTAAATCCCCATTCCAACAAAGAATAAAGGAGCGCTTTGGAGTCGGGCCCTCCTGAATAGCCCAATAAAAGTGGCGATTTTCTATCCCAATGAGCATCGATAAATTGACGGACTGTTTGGATCTGGGGTAATCTAAAAACCATGATTCCTGTTTTATGGCGTTATGCGCTGCAAAGTTATCTCCGCGTTTTCTTTCTCTCGGTCTGCACGTTCATCGCCGTGCTCCTCGTTTCCCGCTTCAAAGAAATCGCCCGCTTTGCGGCCCTCAGTTCCGATGGGCTAAAAACAGCGCTCTTTATAGTTTACCAACTTCCCCTCATTTTGCCGATGGCAATTCCTATTTCGGCCCTGATCGCCTCCCTCCTTCTCTTTCAACGCCTGAGCCGCACCTCCGAACTCACCGCCCTGAGGGCCTCTGGACTTAGCCTCCGCTCCATCCTCACTCCCCTCCTCTTTACCTCTTTTCTTCTCTCGCTTTGCAACTTTTCCTTTACCGCCGAAATCTCCCCCTTCTGCCGCCGCGAATCCAAAGCGCTCCTCTATCGAGAAACCTCAGAAAATCCGCTCCTCCTCCTGCAGCGGCAGCAGCTGGTGAAAATCAAAGACGCCTATCTCAACATGAAGATTAAAGATGAAGGGAAGGCGGCCAAAGATTTAATTTTAATCGCCCACAATGAGAGCAACCAGCGGCTCAGCCTGGTCGCTGCGCGGCAGCTAAGGATCTCTGGAGAAGAACTCCTCGGCTATGACGTCGCGATTCTCTCCCACCTCCAGTCGGAAAAAGAGGAGAGTTTCGACCCCCTCATCATTGAAAATCAAGCCTCCATGTCGACTGCCGCCCCCGTCCTCTCCGCCGCCCTCAAGAAAAACCGCCCCCGCCTCGATCCCAATGCGCTCAATCTCCGCATGCTGCAAATTCGGGTGGCAGATGGAGGAAAACTCGCTAAATCTGCCCGCGTGGAGATCTTGCGCCGCATTTCCCTCTCCATCGCGGTATTTACTTTGACTTTGCTTGGATGTGTTTTTGGAATTGAAGAAGAGAGAAATCCCTCGAAAAAGGGGATGTTCATCGCCCTCGTTCTCACCCTGCTCATTCTCATCAGTTATCTGATGGGCAAAGAGTTAAAAGGCTATCCCCTCATCGCCATCGTCGCTTTCCTTCTTCCCCACGCCATTCTCTGGACTGTAAGTCTCTTGAAAATCCAACGCATCTCCAGAGGATTTCTATGAAACTCTGGTATCGCTATCTCCTCTTCAAACTGGCCAAAACCTTTCACTTCATCCTGTTTTGCATCTTCATCGGTTATATTCTCGTCGATCTCTCTGTCAATGGCGTTCGCTTCTTCTCAGAAGGCTCCACAACTTTTATCGATACGATCCTCTATTACCTACGCCAATTTGCCATGCACCTGGAGCTTTTTCTGCCCCTCTCCTTTCTTCTCGCCTCGATGAAAGTGCTCGTCGATTTTAATTCCCACCGGGAACTCGTCGCGCTGCAAATGGCGGGACTCTCCAAAAAGAAACTCCTCTCCCCTTTCTTCCTCTTTGCCGGCTTCCTCACCCTCGTCTGCTACGTCAACACCCAATGGTTTGCCCCCGAAGCGCAAGAAGCGGTCTATCTCTTTCGCGATGCACACCCCAAAGCGGGCAAAAAGAAGATCAAGAAACAGAAACTCTTTTCCCTCTCACTCGATGACGATTCAGAGCTCGTCTATCAGCGCTTCGACGCTTCTAAAAAAGAGCTCTTTGATGTGTTTTGGGTCCGCTCTGCCGATGACATTTGGCATATGAAATATCTAAAGACTCTCTCCAAACCACCTATAGGGCGCTTCGTCGATCATCTCACTCGCAATTTTGAGAAACAATTTGAAAAATCGGAAAGTTTTGAAACCCGGGCTTTTCCAAAACTTCTTTGGAAGGAAGACGCCACGCTGCAGCGCTTTGTCCCCTTTGAAAACCGCTCCCTCACCCAGCTCCTGCAGCAAGCTTCAGCCGATACGGCCGAAAGAGCCAGCGTCTTCTCTCATCTCCACTATAAAATCGCCCTGCCCCTGCTCCACTTCTTTATTCTCTTCTCGATCGGCCCCATCTCCATGCGCTTTGCCCGCCACCGTCCCACCTTCCTGATCGCCGCCTGCAGCCTCTTCGGCTTCATTTCGCTCATGATCATTCTCGACGGCATGCTCATCCTCGGCGAAAACCAAGTCTTCCCCGGCTACTTCGCCATCTGGCTCCCCATGGCCATCACCTTCGCCTGCGTCCTGCGCCCCTTCATTAAGCTTTAATGTTGGTTGCAGGGAGATAAATCATGGATCGCTTCATGGATTTGATTTAAAGTAGGACGGATATTTTGAGACATCAAATGGTCAACGCACACATCAACTAATCGATCTTGTTCGGTATGAAAATAGAGCTCTGCAGTCTGAAGCCCGTTTTCTTTTAACTCCAGTTGCACAACTTCATTTCTTAGTTCACGCAATCCATTAGCGACCAATCTATCGATTTCTTTGATCCTACGTTCTACTGGATTGTCTGGCAATGGAGGATTAAATCTTATTCCTCTCATTCTTTCTTGACATTCTATTTCTGAAGCTACTGCGGCATCATTGGCTGCAAACCATTCATTTCGGCGGGAATCCCATTTTGCAAGAGTCTCTTCTTTTTCTTTTCTAATCTCTTCTAATTGAGGAGAGAGCCATCTAAATTCCCTGGCGGAGTTTGCTAGCAACGTAACGTCGACTTCTCCACTCTCTCTCACGACTCTTCTAAGAACCTCTGCGTGGCAAGTTTTACAACCATCTCTGCCGAAAAATAATCTAACGGCCATTTGGGTGTTCGCCAAAATTCCCTCTATAGGAGATCGAACACGTCGCGCGGTGGGTGGGCCATCGGAGCCGATTATGTTGATATCAATAGATGAACCCTGGCTAGCATTACTTTCTACGCTACCCGCACTACTCACACTATTTGTGGGTGAAAATAAACTATTTGCTGCTGAAGTCATAATTATCCTTTATTAATAATTTACAATAATTATATCAATTATTTTAAATTAATTCAATGTAAATATAAGGCACTTATGATGAGCAACTTAAGACTGTCCAGGACGGTGTCCGGTAGACCCCTTGACCCGAGCCCTTTCTTTTTGCATAGCTGCCATGAATTTCTGTTCATCCATTGAAGCGGTTCCATTCTCTAATCGGGCCGCCGCTATCACTTCTTCGATAAAAGCGTTTGATTGATTCCCTAAAATGGAATTGACGATCATAAACGCCAAGTCTTTCGCATCTTTCCTAGATTGAAGATTTTGCATATTTGCCTGGAGTGCGGGCGCTTGGAGAAACAGCCGTTCGTATTTATCCAATACTTCACGCGTGGCCCCTTGAAGAGGAACTTTCAATGCTTCAATCTGCTTTATATATGTTCTGATTTTAGCTGCAGTCGCATTCATCTGTTCTTTTGTTTGACCCACCATTTGAAAGGTAAGAGTGGTTATATGTCCTTCAAGAATCCCTATCTTCCTTAACTTGCTGGGCGCCTCTTGTTGCAAACGGAATCCCGCTGCAATCGTCTCTGCAGCAACTGCAGGATCGATGCCCAGCATTTGAACTTGCTGGTTTATGATGTTCTCAATCGGGGCTTGCCCTGTGACGACTTTGGCTAGCATATTGCAGAAATTGGGCCGCTGTGGTGGTTGTGACATAGAAAAATTCTCCAATGTTAGGAGAGAAATCATATAGGAATGGCCTTAAAAAACCCAGCCTTCAAAAAATCAATTGACTCGATTCGGCCGCCAAGAGTAGCATTTTTTGCTAAAATCACTCATTTGGAGGGTATTATGTCTGCCGCAGCCTGTTCCACCTGTTCCCAGCCTCATGTACATCTACCGTTAGTCCATCAAGGCGAGGTAGGAGGCAATTTGCTCCGGCACATGTATTCAAGATCGATAGAACCCATCCTAGTTGTGCCCGTGGTCGACGGGAAGAACATGTTCGACACGATTCAATTTTCTCAAGCACATCCCAATATTTCCGTTTTACATGTTGCAGCCGATACAAATCGTGATGCTGCCGCAATTCTCGACAACATGATCTATTACACGGAAGTAGAAGAGGCAAATAGGGCAACAAAAAGCACTGGCTGCTATGGTTCGGTAGCTGCGGCGCCAGTGGCTGTCGCTTGCGCTTCTGTGGCTAGCATCTCTCCACGCAGCAAACCCCCAACCCCTGGTCCTGCTTCATCTCCTGCTGAGTGGACTGCTTGGGCGGACACTTCCGACAGTTCGGCTTCATTGCCTGACGATTAGAACTCAGTTCTGGCGGGGAAAAAGATTTTTTTATATGATCAGCTGGATATGAAATCGCCAAAACAATATGAAGCGCTGAAAACGCTCTCCACAGAAATTCATCTCTACAATTCGATCTTGGGCCTTTTGCATTGGGATCAAGAGACCTATATGCCCAGCGGAGGGATCGTCCCGCGCAGCCAGCAGATCGCGCAGCTATCGAGTTTGATCCATCAGATGAAGACAAGCCACAACTTTAAAGCTTGTCTGGAAAATTTAGTCCACTTGCCAAGCGGCAAGATGAGACTGAAAGGATTGACGCAGTCGCAGCAAGCGGCTGTGCGCGAATGGAGAAAGGATTTTGTCCGAGCCACTAAATTGCCCGAATCGTTTGTGAAAACCTTTTCCCAAACTACTTCGGAAGCGATCCAAATTTGGGGCGTGGCGAAGAAAACGAATAACTTTAAGCTCTTTGCCCCCTTTCTCACGAAAATCATCGATTTGGTGAGGAAAAAGGCAGATCTCTACGGCTTTGAAAATCACCCCTACGATGCCCTGTTGGAGACCTATGAACCCTGCATGACCACCCATCGGGTGGGAATCATTTTTGAATCGCTCCAGAAAGAGCTGACAGGGTTGCTAAAAAAGATTAAAAAAGGGAAACAAATCGACGATCGCTTCCTCCATGCAAAAGTGGACGATAAGACCCAAATCGAAATCGGCCATCTGTTCCTCTCTAAACTTCCAATGGATATGGCCTATACGCGGCTCGATCTTTCCAATCACCCCTTTTCATTGGCTCTTCATCCCCACGATAGCCGGATCACGACGCGAATCATTCCCAATGGGTTCATGAGCAATATTTTTTCTGTCCTCCATGAAGCGGGCCATTCGTTCTATGAAATGGGCTTGCCTTTAGAAACGTGGGGAACGCCGCTCTCGGAGGCCACGTCGCTCAGCATTCATGAAAGCCAGTCCCGCTGGTGGGAAACACTCATCGGCCGCAGTCTTCCTTACTGGAAACATTTTTATCCCCTGCTGCAAAAGACTCTCCCCAGCCGGCTGAAGAAAGTTTCTCTCGAGCGCTTTTATCGCGCGATCAACAAAGTCAACCCATCGCTCATTCGAGTGGAGGCCGATGAGGTTACCTATTGCCTTCACGTCATCATCCGCTTTGAATTGGAAAAGGCGCTTGTCAGCGGCACGCTTGAAGTGGCTGATCTTCCAGATGCGTGGAATGCCAAAATGAAAGAATATCTCGGAGTCACCCCTCCGAATGATGCCCAAGGCTGCCTGCAAGACATTCACTGGTCGATGGGGGAATTGGGTTATTTTCCCACCTATGCCCTGGGCAATCTCTTCTCCGCTCAATTCTTTAGCGCCTTTGCCAAAAAATATCCCCGCTGGAATGAAAAAGTCGCTGCGGGGGAGCTCTCTTTTGTCCGCGAGTGGTTGAAGACCAATATCCATCAGTGGGGCCGCCGCTATAATTCCGATGAGCTGGCGAAAAAAGTCACAGGCAAACCGCTGAGTGAAACAGCCTACTGTTCCTATCTCAAACACAAATACGCTGAAATCTATCAATTTTAACTTGATTTCTAAAAATTCCCTGATAGAATTTTGAAGTTTAAACAAGGCGCCGATGAGGTTTCTGCTCTTCTTTCTTAGTCTCTTGAGTGGGCCTCTCTTTGCTAAACAAGTTGCCTGTGTGGCCAACAACGGTAGCGGCAGTGTCAGCGTTATAGATACATCAACAAATACAGTAACAGCAACAATCACAGTTGGAACAGTCCCCTTTGCCATTGTTATTACACCGAATAATGCTTTAGCCTACGTGAGTAATAATAATGCTGGTACTATTCCTGTAAACGTCATTAATTTAACAAATAATACTGTGACGGCGACGATTACTGTCGGGAGACAAAATAACGGAATGGCTATGACGCCGAATGGTTCTTTTGTCTATGTGGGCAATAACCCTGACCTTAATGTAAGTATCATCAGTACGGCAACTAATACTGTAACGGCGACAGTTACTGTTCAGGGTACACCTATTGCCATTGCCATCACGCCAAATGGCTCTTTTGCTTATGTGGCCCTTAATGGCAATCTCAGGGTAAACGTCATCGATACATCGAGCCACATATTGACAGCAACGATTGCTGTGGGGTCACAGCCTGAGGGCATTGCCATCACGCCGAATGGCTCTTTCGCCTACGTGGCCAATACTGGTACCACAACTGTAAGCGTCATTCAAACTTCGACCAATATAGTGACGGCAACAATCACAGTTGGAACAAGCCCCATTGGCGTTGCCATCACGCCGGATGGCGCTTCTGCCTATGTGACCAATAGCGGCAGCGCCAACGTAAGTGTCATCACCACATCGAGCAATATAGTGACAGCGACGATTGCCGTGGCAAACGTTCCTTGGGGTGTCGCCATCACGGCGGATGGCGCTTTCGCCTATGTGAGCAGAGAATCCACCTCGCTTGTAAGTGTCATCCAAATTTCGACTAATACGGTGACAGCGGCGGTTACGGTTGGGTCAAATCCTATAGGCATCGCCACTTCACCCACAGCACTGGTGGCGGCAACAACGCCGCTCGTGACCGTGGCGCAACTCAGAAATTTCTTTCCCTCTCAAACGGATCTCTATACAGTTGTGGGCTGGACCACCGCTGGAACTACAGCCACTTACACGAACTTCCAGATTTATCGAGATGCTGGACTTACCAATTTAGCAGGGACAGTGAGCAACAATGTCCTTAGATTTGAAGATCACAACCTCACCGCAGGCCAAACCTATAGTTACTTTGTCGTAGGAAATACAACTATCTCTAGCCAACTTTCCTTAGGCAATGCTTCTATCACCATTGTGCCGTAAGAAAATCTATCGGGTGGCTAATCTTTGCTGTCTGCGAGATTCAGCTTCTTTAAAGCGCTGAATCTGTTCAGCCGTCTCAGGAATCACCGGGATGATCTCGATTGGCTTATGATCATCATCGACGGCGACGAAGGTAAAGTAGGCCGACAAGATATCTTTCTGTTCCAAGGTGCGAAAGTCCTCTGCGACGACTTTGACTCCCACCTCCATCGAGGTGCGCCAAGCCTTATTCACAGAGGCCATGCAGACCAAAATATCGCCCCGCCGCGCCGGATTGAGAAAGCGGACCGAGTCGATCCCCAAAGTCACGCACACCTTTCCCGAATGGCGCTTAGCCACAATCGCGGCCAATGAATCGACAATCTGCATCACCCGCCCCCCAAAAAGAGTTCCATGCGGATTTAAATCATTTGGAAATACTTCAACCACTTGATCGATAATAGAAGATGCAGAAACAGGTTTTCCATCCATAATAATTATGAAATATCTAAAGATGAAATATAAGTAAATGGTATAACCAACAACGGATCAATCCTCGTGATCAATCCTCGTTCCCGTTTGCGTTACCGTTACCGACTCTTGCTTGCGGGCACGGTAACGCAAACGGGAACGGTAACGAAGGACTCATCCAAGGATTGGTCATTTGTGTTCCATAAACTAATTGGATGCACTCCTCCTCCCCGCGAATCAAAGGGAACTCTAACGCCGTCTCTAAAGACATCCAACGATATTCTGTGTGTTCAGCAGGGTCAATGAGAATCATCCCAGGCGCGCATTCTAAACGGGCTTCAAACATGTGATAGACAAAGTCCACTTCAGGATAGCGGATGTTTACCTTCCCCAAAAAATGGGGAGGACTTGCTCCTAAATCAATTCCCGTCTCTTCATAGACTTCCCGAATGCAACCTTCTACAGCACTTTCTCCTTTTTCAATCCTACCTCCTGGGACGCCCCATCTATTTGCCTCAGAATCAAAAGGCTGCTGCTTTAAAAACAAAAACTGGTCTCCAACAACGACAAAACAGCCCGCCACTTCCAACTTGGGATGAAAACCTTCTGGAGGCTCCTGGAAAACCAACTGCTCGGCCATCAAGTTCATCCCACACAACAGAAGAAGAAAAAGTTTGTTTTTCTGGCAGATCTGTTTTATTCTTAACTTCATGAAAGCAGCTTATATCGAGTCTTTTGCATCCAAGGGTAACATAAAAGTAGGGCAAATTTCTACTCCTAAACCGGAAGAGGGAGAGGTTTGCATTGCTGTTGCCTATGCTGGCGTAAATCCCGCTGATGCAAAGGTTGCGGAAGGATTATTTCAATCTCGCGTGCCCCATCGATTTCCTCTGATTCTTGGATGGGAAGCCTCAGGTACAGTTCATTCGCTGGGCAATCATGTGACCTCGTTGAAGGTGGGCGATCAGGTCTATACCTACTGTCGCAAGCCCCTTTTGCAATGGGGAAGTTGGGCTGAATATTTATGTTTTACTGCTGAACATGTGGCGTTGATGCCGAAAAATCTCTCTATGGCTGAGGCGGCTGCAGTCCCTCTCGCTGGGTTGACGGCGTGGCAGGCTCTCTTTGAGAAGACAAATCTAAAACCGGGCGAACATCTCCTGGTTCATGGGGGCGGGGGCGGAGTGGGCGGCTTTGCAATCCAATGGGCAAAAGTTCATGGCGCTAAAGTGATCACTACGGCAAGCCAGGCTAAGTTCGATTATGTCAAACAGTTGGGCGCAGATGAGATCATCGATTACCAGAACACCAATTTCGTGGACCAGATCCGAAAAACCCACCCTTCCGGCATCGATGTTGTCTTCGATACGATAGGCGGTTCCGTCTACAAACAAAGCTTTGAGGTTCTAAAACCGGGCGGCCGCATCGTCAGCATTCGGGAGCAGCCAGATTTAGATTTAGCAGCGCACTTTAAAATCAGAGCCGAGTATCTCTTCGTCCATGCGAATGGAAAGCAGCTTCGAGAAATCACCAAACTCTTTGAATCGGGCAAAGCGACGCCGCCTAAAATCCATCAATATCCCCTGGATCAAGCCCCCCGCGCCATCGATGAAATCAAAAAAGGGAACACCCTCGGAAAAATCGTCCTCAAAGTTCAAGGGTAGAACTTAATCGAAAATTCATTTAGATTGTTTGCTCTCAAATGGAGGTTCTAATGGTTCGAATTGGAAGCGGGTCTCCTTGCCCCAACCTGTATGCAAAATGTCCAGATCTAAGAAAAGCTTGTCATGCCATGTTCTCGTGTATCGAAAGGATTTGCAACTCAGTTTTTCTATCCAATCCAGAAGTAATGTATTTGGCGCCAGATGCAAGTCTTGGACAGCCACAACTACAAGGAATTGCAGTACACAAACATTATGGAGGAGAGATTTTTGTTTACCTTCAACACGATGTCTTTGAGATGGGCATCGGTGAAGTTCCATATGCTATGGGAGATGACACGGCGACAGATGCGTTTCTTCGAAAAAAGTGTGTGTGGATAAAGTAAGGAGAGAGGGGACCTCTCTCCTTTGAAGTTTAGCGTTTGGAGAACTGGAAGCGTTTGCGGGCGCCTTTGCGGCCGTATTTCTTGCGTTCTCTCTTGCGTGGATCGCGGGTGAGGAAGCCGAGCTCTTTCAGATCGCCGCGGATCGCCTCGTCTTCTTGAACGAGTGCACGGCTGATGCCAAGGCGCGTAGCGGTGGCTTGGCCATCTAGGCCGCCCCCTTTCACGCGGATGATGAGATCCACTTTCTCTACATTGGAAAATTTTTGCAGCGGAGCGAGAATCAGATCTCGCTGGAGTTGGAGAGGAAAATACTCTTCAAAGGTTCGTCCATTTACGTCGATGATGCCAGTTCCTTTTCTCATCCGAACTGAGGAGACTGCTGTTTTTCTACGTCCAATTCCAATCGTTTCTTCTTGTGCCATGACTTCCTTTAAGTATTAACGGGGATAGGGTTTTGGGCTTTCATTGTATGTTCTGCCCCTTTGTAAATCCGGAGCTTTTTCACTTGCTGGCCGCCTAAACGAGTTTTAGGCATCATGCCTTTAATCGCATGCTCCAGGATATATTCGGGCTTGCGGGCAATCAGAACTTTATAAGGGATCTCTTTCAATCCACCGATAAAGCCCGTATAGCTGCGGTAGATCTTGCGGGCTTCTTTCATCCCGGTGACTTCGATTTTTTCCGCATTGATGATGACTACGCCATCGCCGCAATCTACATGGGGAGTAAAATCAGGGCGGTGCTTGCCGCGGAGTATCTTTGCCACCTCAGCGGCAAAACGGCCTAAAGTCTTTCCTGTCGCATCGAACAGGTACCATTTGCGTGAGTTCAATGCCTCTTTCTTCGTGAGGAGGGGGGTCTTCTGCTTGTGATTCATTTTCGTAAGATCCTAAATGACAAATTGAAAACAAAATCATACAAGGAACGGAGATTTTTTGGAAATATGAAATATAAGCAACTAACAACCAAGTACTTGCATTGCAATCTTGCAAAGACTTGGAAAGTTCGGCTATCATGGAGCGCTTATGCAAGAGCCGAAAACCTATTTTATCCGAACGTATGGCTGCCAAATGAATGAGCTCGACACTGAGATCATGGCGGGCCAGCTCCAAAAACGGGGCCTCACCCCCATCGAGGATGAGGAGGCGGCCGATATTCTTATTTTTAATACCTGCTCGATTCGAGATTTAGCCGAAAGAAAGGTGATGGGCAAGCTGGGCCGTCTGGGCCGCGCGCAAAAGAAGAATGTCATCATCGGCGTCACCGGCTGCATGGCGATGGCCAAGAAAAATTCTCTCTTCCGAAAGTTCCCCCATCTCGACTTCGTCGTCGGCACCAATAATATCACCGATCTCGGCACCGTCATCGACGAAGTGCTCTACACCAAGCGGCAAGTGTTTAAAACAGATGATCGCTTCGAGGAGAATCTCGATTATCTCGTGGCGAAACGGGACAATAAAATTAAAGCCTTTGTCTCCATCATTCGCGGCTGCAATAAATTTTGCACCTACTGCGTCGTTCCCTACACGCGCGGCGAAGAGGTTTCCCGCCCTCCTGAGAGTGTTGTAGAGGAGTGCAAGCGCCTGGTAGACCAAGGCTACAAAGAGATCACCCTTCTCGGGCAAAACGTCAATAGCTATGGCAAAGATCAGCCCGGGTGGAATTGCCTCTTTCACGACCTTCTTCATAAACTCGATCAAATCCCCGGCATGGAGCGAATCCGTTTCATGACCTCCCATCCTATCGATATCACAATCGAGCTGATGCAAGCGATCCGCGATCTCCCAAGCCTTTGCGAATTTGTCCATTTCCCCATTCAAGCGGGCTCCAGCCGCATCTTGAAAAAGATGCACCGGATCTATACGAAAGAAGAGTATCTGGAAAAAGTCTCTCTGCTAAGGCAAATCGTCCCCAATGCCTCTCTCGGCACGGACATCATCGTGGGTTTCCCCACGGAAACCGATGAGGAGTTTGAAGAAACAGTTGAAGTCCTGCGCCAAATCCGCTATTCGCTTGCCTTTGTCTTTGCCTACAGTCCCCGCAAAGGGACTCCCGCCATGCGCTGGAAAGATGACATTCCAGAAGAAGTGAAACAGCAACGGCTCCAAAGGCTGATGGATCTACAAACTGAAATCAGCAATGAAGAGCGGCAGCAGATGCTCGGCCAAACCTATGAGGTTCTCGTCGAGCGGTTCAATAAAGATGGCCTCATGCTCAAAGGGCGCACCCGCTGCTGGAAAAAGGTTATTTTTGAAGGTCCAGAATCCCTCATCGGCACGCTACAACCCATTAAGGTCCATAGCTATAGCCATCAAACCCTCATCGGCGAAATCGCCAAGCCCGATGAATCGCTCCGCCTCAAGGTTATCTAATTGAAATTAACTCTTTTTTAATGTAAAATCTTTACATTAAAATGAATTCAACACTCTTATTGCGACTATCAAAAGATTATTTAACTCGAGAGCCAACATCTCGGGAGCTGAACCGGCTTGCTTGGTCCCATTCCTCTCTCTCTTCCCATTCTACACCTGAAGAGAGAATGGCCCTTCTCGACTCATTTCGAAAACCAAAAGCCCCCATTGCCCCCCGCCTTCCAAAACCCATTGAATACCCCCAAACCAGCTATCGACTCCCCCGCTATTTCTCTAAGGGCGCATTAGATTACGACCCCAAGAAAACCCCTTCCCCCATCCCCTATCTCCTCATTGAGACTCATGAAATTTCCCAAGCCCGCCCCGTGCCGGGCAATTCTCTTCTTCTCCGCTCCCTTTGCAAAGGCAAAGGAGTGCTCCACCGCAACAAACAAGGACTCGTCTATCTCGACATCGACAATCGCTTTATCTCAAGCCTCATTCCCTATCTAAAAGCCTACGGTCTCATTCGTCCTCCCTACTTCAATCTTTTCGCCTCTTCTGAAGGAGCCCACATTCCCGTCATCCCTTCTCGGGAAATGTTCTTTCAATATCTGACAGAGATCGCCGAAGAAGGACAAGAATTCTCCTTTGAAATTGAGGGACTCTATTCGATTGAACCCACCCTTTGGCCAGAAGTGGAACAAGTATGGTTCTTCAAACTTAAATCACCTCAACTAGAAAAACTGCGCCGCCGCTACTTTCTTCCCGCCATCCCAGGCGGCCATTCCTTCCACATCGCCGTGGCCATCAAGCCCCGCGCCACTCTTGTGGAATCGCCACGCGTCTTGCCCACCATGCGCATCAACATCGGCTTCCTCGCCGCCTAATCCGAGCCCGAGCCCGCGTGCGAGCCCGATTTAATGTGCTAAAATCGGGCTCGGGCTCGCACGCGGGCTCGGGCTCGAATTATCCTTAGAAATTCCTTCACCTTGCACATAGCCTAGATTTGCCCCATAATTCTCGGGCATGAATGTGACCGCTGTCCGAAATCAGATTCCTTGTGTAGTTGAAAATTCGCAACGAAAGTCTTCTCGCGATCAAATTATTCGACAAATTGCTGTGAAAACGTTTGCGGAATTTGCTGTCTCTTTTTTGTTGGCTACAGTTGTTTGCTGCTTTGTGACGACTCCAATGGGAATTGCCACCGTTTTTACAGCCCTCGCCATCCAAACTGCATGCCATTTCTTTCTACGAGTAGTTCAAGCGCGAAAGGCCAATTCTCTAACCCCGATCGGATTCACCTATTTTAGCGGGACGAATTTCCAAACATTGACCCATGAAATGGGGCATGCTCTCGCAGCCAATGCGGTCTATGCATCGGGCAATCCCCGCATTGAACTCTTTCCCTTTAACGGCGGCGTTACCGGATACCATCCGCAAAAACTCACCCCTTTTGGACAAAAACTGGGAAAAACAGGCTCTGCTTTCTTTGTTGCAGCCGCCGGCGCCAGACTCACCCTCATCATCTCAGCTCTTATTCTCTCTCTTGGCCTGATCCTCAGAAAAAAATGCCCCACCTTAGCGGAATACTTTATCTCCTATGCAGCCTGGGACTTCTTCTATCACGCTTTTTATGCTGCATCCGCCCTTTCCCCGATTCAGCAGGGAAACCTAACCCATGACTTTGTCTATCTTTCAAAACTGGGCCTTTCTCCCCTCCACTCTGCCATTGGCCTCTTAGCCTTCCCGATCCTTCTCACAGTGAATCTGAGCCTTCTTCAAAGATCGCCTAAACGACCCCGCTTTATTTGATAGGAGAGAGAATCCCTCGGAAAAGAAGCTCTATTTGCTTGTCTACTTCTGCATTATAGATCTTAATCACCTTCTCTATCTCTTTCTCTTGGCCAAGGTTCTGAATTCGGATTCCTCTTTCTAAGAGGAAACGGTTGAAACTGGGTTGCGCATCTGCAGCTGACCATTGAAACATAACCCTCTTCGCGCGCGATCCCCATCTTATCTTCCCATTCCAGCAAAGGGCTGTTATCTCTGCTCTTACATCCGCTTCAATGGAGGGATCTAGGCAGACTTTGTGATGCCTCTGCTTTTCGAACATTTCGAAGAGGGCTTCGATCGATTGAATGAGGCGGTGATAATTTTGAGACTTGATTGTAGATGCTTCTGCAAGGGTATATCTAAAATCACCACTGGCTAGCTTCTGCCGGGCATTTTTGAAAATTTCTTTTCCAATGCAATTCCTTAAGGGATGTTCCCAAGAAACGGAGCTCGACATCCCTGCCATTCCTAAACTCCCGACTGGATAAACATCTTTAGATGGGCGTTTTCGACTGTTTCTCCTTTTGGAATCTCTACCATGAGGAGATCGCAGTTGCCAAAGGAGAAAAGGGGGAGATCCGATCCCGTTTCTTTAGAGAGAGGTCCCATCCAATGGAGCGCTAAGGCATTGATCGTATGGTCATGGGAGATGATGAAAATCGTCTTCCCCCCTTCTTTCTCAATTGCGTTTTGTAGATCTTGAAGCGCTCTATCCGCTGTCTCTTGGAAACTTTCGCCCCCAGCCACTCTGACGGTGCTATATTTCTCCTGCGCAGAAGGGAGATCTTTCCATTTTTGCAGCTCTTGCTTGTAAGCCTCGTCTTTAGGCAATCCTTCCCACGGACCCATTCCTAGCTCGCAAAGCCCTTCCAGACTTTTCCCGACAATCCCCAGATTGAGCTCCACTGCTGTTTGCTCAGCGCGAAGTGAGGCGGAGGGGTGAATAACCACATCTAATCCTTCGATTTTCGATCCAAGCTTTGTTCCCAGTTCCTGCGCTTGTCCTTTGCCCCGCTCCGTCAATTCCACATTCTTGCTCTTTCCAGAGGTGAATAGGACCTTTCCATTTTCATCTTCAACATTCAATAAGCTCTCTCCATTGCGAATGAAGTAGATGCGAGTGACTTCTTGCGAAGAGCCTTTTAAATGGGAGAGTTCATCGAGAGTTTGGAAAGTAAAATTTTCACTTTGAGGAATGTAGGCTTCATAGTGAGACGGGGGCACGTGATTGAGGATGCAGGCGATCATAAAAATCCTTTGATTTGCCCATTATTTTACCTAGAGAATGGTTTCTTTTCCACTTCTTTACTTCTATAGTTCCCCCTGCTAAAGTATCTCGAAAATTGAGGATAAAAATGTACAGTATACCCGTTTTATCAAGAGACGTAGGTTACATCGCCAGTGTTCCTTTAGCGAAAAATAGCAGCGCTAGCTACTTTGAAACGGAAGATCTTTTCCCTTCTAAAAAAGAAGATTTAGATCTGGATACAAAAGAGTTTGTCACCCGCCTTATCAATGAGATAGGCTTCGCAAATCCCCCCGAACCCATTGAACTAGAAAAAGTTCAAAAATTTGCTCGAAATAGATATAACGAGCTTTCAAAACAAATGGAGCCTTATCAGTTGAATGCCGCGCTTGTTCGTCTTTTGGAGAAAAACGTAAGTAAAAAAACGTTGAATCAGTTCGCCCAATATTCAGGATTTACTGCAAAAGTTGTTTACATTCGAAGAAATCCCCATTTCCTACTGAAAAGAATAGAGCTAAATTAAGTTTTGGAATTGTTTTTCTGAGAGAATCTGGATGCTGAGTTCTTTAGCCTTATCATATTTAGAACCGGGATCATCGCCGACTAGGACATAGTCGGTCTTCTTGCTGACAGAGCCAGAGACGTGCCCCCCTCTTTCTTTAATGAGGGCCGTTGCCTCATCGCGCGAAAAGTTGTGGAGCGTGCCGGTGATGACAAAGGTTTTGCCAGAGAAGGCGTGCCCCGTCATCTTTTTCTTCATCTTTTGCGGCTCAACGCCATGTTTGAGAAGGAGCTTGATCTCTTCCCGATTGTCGGGATCGCTAAAAAACTCAGCGATCGTCTGCGCCGTTTTCTCCCCGATGCCGGAGAGGGCGAGAAAGTCTTCTTCTTTCATCTGCAGCAGGGTGTCGAGATCGCGCGCCTCTTCGGCGAGGAGTTCTGCCGTTTCCGTGCCAACTGATTTAATGCCAAGGCCCATGATGAAGCGAGAAAGGGGGCACTTGCGGGAGGCGTCGATGCTGGCGAGGAGATTGTGAATCGATTTATCTTTAAATCCATCGAGCTCCGCGAGTTTTTTCTCGTCGAGAAGATAAATATCTGAAATGCGGCTGATGAGCCCTTTTTCAACGAGTTGCTCCACGACTTTTTCCCCCATGTGCTCGATATCCATCGCATGTTTGGAGGCGAAATAGATGAGGCGGCGCACTCTTTGACCTAAGCACTTTGGATTGGGACAGCGAAAGGCGACTTCGCCCGGAACGTGGACGAGAGCTGTTTTACAAAGAGGACAGTGGCGCGGCATGTGCCACGGTTTGCTATCGTGAGCCCTTCGTTTAAAATCGACGCGGACAATCTGCGGGATCACATCGCCCGCTTTTTCAATCACAACTGAGTCTCCAATCCGAATATCTTTGCGGGCCACTTCATCGGCATTGTGGAGCGTAGTGCGGGAAATCGTGCTCCCCGCAAGGCGAACAGGCTCAAGTTCCGCAACGGGGGTGATCACTCCAGTGCGCCCCACCTGGACCACGATGTCGAGGACGCGCGTAGTGGCCTGCTCGGGTGCAAATTTATAGGCAACGGCAGAGCGGGGCACTTTCCCCGTCGCGCCGAGAATGGCGTGATCTTTGAGGTTATCTACTTTGATGACAATTCCATCGATTTCAAAGGGAAGTTTAGGCCTTTCCTTTAGGATTTTATCGGCGAATTTCATGATCTCCGCTACATCATCGCATAGAGCGAAATGGTCTGGCTTGGCGGCGGGGAGACCTATTTTTTTTAAGTAGTGATGCATTTCATGCTGCGTAGGGGCGGGCGCATAGCCTTCTGCAATGCCATAAGTGACTAAATTGAGTTTTCGCTTGGCCACTTCGCGGGGATCGAGGAGTTTTAATGAGCCGGCCGCCGCATTGCGCGGATTGGCAAAGACTTCAAGTCCTTCTTCCTCGCGCTGTGCATTCAAGGCATGAAAGGTGGCTAGGCTCATATAGACCTCTCCCCTCACTTCCATCACATCGGGAATATCGGAGCCGGTGAGTTTTAGCGGCACGGTGGGAATGGTCTTGATATTCGCTGTGACATCATCTCCCATTTTTCCATTGCCGCGGGTGAGGGCATGGATCAATTTTCCCTTTTCATACAGAAGAGAAATTGCCGTCCCATCCATTTTCAGCTCGCAGCAAAAGGGGACTTCTGTTTTTTCAAGCAGTTTGTGCACTCTTTTAATGAAATCGGCCACCTCTTCTTCTGAATAGGTATTGGCCAAAGACATCATGGGGACGAGGTGGGCCTTTTGCTTAAAGCCTTCGGTTGGAGCCTCGCTAATGCGATGAGAGGGGGAATTGGGAACGACTTGATCGGGGTGCGCTTTCTCATACTGGATGAGCGCGGCCATCTTTTGATCGTAATCATAATCGGAGATAAGCGGCTTTGCCTCATCGTAATAGCGCTTATCATGCTCGATCAATTCTTCAACAAGCTCGAGATAGTCTCGTTGAGATTTAGGCAAAATCTACCTCAAAAATTAGAGTGGCCAGCGGCGACAGGGAAATCTTAAATCCCTCATTGGATGCGCTGATTTGGGGGTTGAGTTTTCCTGAGCCTCCATATTTCTCCTCATCGGTATTAAATACTTCCCGAATCGATTTCAGGTTGTGGAGCTGCACCCAATATTCAGGGAAATACTCGGGAGTGAAATTATGGACGCAGACGAGATACGTATTATTGCCTTTTCGCAAGTAGGAAATAACGCTTCTTTCGGCATCAGAGAAATCGATCCATTCATAGCCATACCATTCAAAATCATGCTCCCAAAGAGAGCGCTGCGCATGATAGAAGTGATTCAATTCCCGCACCATCTTGGAAAGTCCTTGATGCAGCGGATAGTCGAGCAAATGCCAATCGAGCTCCGCCTTGCAGTCCCATTCATTCCATTGCCCGATTTCTCCACCCATAAATAAGAGTTTTTTTCCGGGATGGCACATGAGATAGCTGTAAAGCAAGCGGACATTGGCAAATCTTTGCCAATCGGGGCCAGGCATTTTAGTGATTAAGCTCCCCTTGCCATGGACCACTTCATCGTGGGAGAGAACCAACATAAATCGCTCTGAATAGGCGTAGAGCAAGCTAAAAGTAAGCTCCCCTTGGTGATGCTTGCGATGGATCGGATCTTTAGAAAAATAGCGGAGAGTGTCATTCATCCATCCCATGTTCCATTTGAGATCGAATCCAAGGCCATTTGGATGAGTCACGCCTGTATAGGAAGAAGATTCTTCGGCAATGAGGAGAATCCCCGGATAGCGCTCGTGGGAAATAGCGTTGAGATGCTTGAGAAACTCAATCGCCTCGATATTGAAATTGCTTCCATCGGGATTGGGGATCCACTCCCCTTCTTTTCTTCCATAATCGAGATAGACCATCGAGGCGACCGCATCGACGCGAAGACCATCGATATGCATTTTATCAAACCAGAACAAGGCGCTGGTCAAAAGGAAATTCACCACTTCGGCCCGCCCGTAATTGAAAATCGCCGTTTGCCAATGGGGATGAATTCCCTTGCGGGGATCTTCATGTTCATAAAGAGCCGTTCCATCAAATCGGTTGAGTGAATAATCGTCGGTGGGAAAATGAGCCGGAACCCAATCGAGAAGGACGCCAATTCCATTGGCGTGCATATGATCGACGAAAAACTGAAAGTCAGTGGGCGTTCCATAGCGGCTTGTCACAGCATAAAAACCAGTGACTTGATAGCCCCATGACTCATCGAAGGGATGCTCCATGATGGGCATCAATTCCACATGGGTGAATCCCATCTCTTTGCAATAGCGAGCGAGATCGACAGCCACTTCGCGGTAATTGGGAAATTCGGCAGCGCCATATTTGCGCCAAGAACCAAGGTGGACTTCATAGACATTCATCGGGCAATTGAGCGATTTTTGGGAACGAGCCCCCATCCACTCCTGATCTTTCCATTGATATTTATCGACATTGTAAACAATCGAGGCGGTTAGAGGGCGCAATTCCGAATAAAAGGCCATCGGATCGCTTTTGACGCGCAAATAGCCTTCGCGGGTATGAATCTCAAACTTATACTTTTCCCCTTCTCCCAAGCCTGGAACAAAAAGCTCCCAAACTCCTGAAATGCCCATGCTGCGCATTGGACACAATCTGCCATCCCAGTGGTTGAAATCGCCCACTAATGAAACACTGCGCGCATTGGGCGCCCACACGGCAAATCGGGTCCCCGCAATGCCATTGACTGTCTTTAAATTAGCTCCCAACATCCCATAGAGTTGGTAATGGCACCCTTTATTGAAGAGAAACGTATCCATTTCTCCAATGGTGGGAAGAAAGGCATAAGGATCGCAAGCCAAAAGCCCATTTTGATGATAGATGCGATAATCTAAAGGCCCGATCGGCTGAGGCGGCGCATATTCGAAGAGCCCCTGTTCATTGACTCTCTGGGCCTCGACGATTTTCCCCTTCACTTCCAGATAGATATTTTCGCCGCCGGGGCGCCAAAGGCGGATCTTCTGCCCTTCTGGCGTATCGTGAAGCCCCAAAAGAGAGTGGGGATCGTGGAGCCGTAATTCAGAGAACCCAACCATAGTTTTCATTGAAATCGATCGACAAACACTGTTTTTCCCGCTTCCAAGAAGAGGGGATTTTTTTGCTTCTTCCCTTTTTCCCGCAGGCTTCTTTTCACTCTAAAAGAGTCGATCCCTTTCGGCAACTCTAAAACGACATCTCCCGTCGTGTCGGCCCGAATGATGAGGCGGCGCAATTGCTTTTTCGACCATTCGAAGTCGAGCTCTCCCACACCCACCGCTTTCACCCGGATCATCCGCCCGCTATCAAAAGGAATGGGCAAGAACCCCAACAATTTAAGACGCCGATCATTTTGCGCAAAAAAAAGAGCGCGGATCATCTTCATTCCTTCCTGCAGTAAAAAAAGGGGATCTCCTCCCACTTCTTCTTCAGGAACCAATCCCTGATACTGATCATCAATCAGGCGCGGTACTAACATCTTTGTAAAAGCCGCTTTGAAAAAATTCTCCAACGCTTCCGCAGCTAAATTTCGATCTTCGGGCAATTTCAATAAGCGGGCAGTTCCCTTTAAAGGGCCGGGCACAACATAGGGGATTTTTTGCCCCACAGCAAAAAGCACAGGCGCCAATTCCTTTAAATCGCCTCTTTTCTGCACCAGATCCCAATCTTGGGCTTTATGATTTCCCAGTGAGAGCCGCTCCTCCGGCTTGCAATGGACAAAAGGAACTTCAGCCGGGAAATAGACCTTCTCTTTTCTCCGAATGATCTTTCCATTGCACTCGATCCCCTTTTCAGGCGTTTTTTCTGCCCAAAGCTCAATCCCCGAATCACTCGCCTCGATGCGGAAGCGGTAGTAGCCCTCTTTCGCCTCTCCGAAGACCCAAACGCAATTTTTCTCCAGATCCTGCTGCAGAGTAAATCCCTTGACAGGCCCCGTCAGCTTAAAAACAGCTTCGATTCGATTCCCAAATCGCAAAAGGGTGGGAAACGCTTCGATTTCCCATCCGCTCCCAGGAATCACGCAAGCAGCGCCCGGCGTATGGGAAAAGGGACGAAGTTGTTCTGCAATCGTAATTTTCATATTCTCCCCACTAAACCATCCGGTTCATTGGCCATTAGCTCCACTTCAACTAAATCATTTGGTTTATATCCGGCTCTAGGGATCATAACACGAAGAAAATTTTCTGTATGGCCCGAAAGGAATTCCCCCTCTCCTTCCTCGAGGAGAACTTTCATTTTTTTTCTCCCCACAAATTTCTGCCGGAGATTGTAGGCCCCCTTCTCACTTAGGCGAAGGAGCTCCTGTTTCCGGCGGCGGATGATTTCCTGCGGCACTTGATTGGGATAAAGCGCGGCGCGAGTCCGTTTGCGCGGGCTAAAGGGAAACATATGCACTTTTGCAAATTGGATTTTCTCCATCAACTCAACCGTATCGGCAAAATCAGCCTCCGTTTCGCCAGGAAAACCCACGATCACATCGGTCGTCACAGTAAAGTCGGGCTGGGCGCGCACCATCCGCTCCACCGTTTCGAGGAATATTTGCCGCGTATACTTTCGATTCATTCTCTTTAAAATCACATTGGAGCCCGATTGCAAAACGATGTGCATGCTGGGGCAAGTATGTTTTCCATTCAAAACCGCATCGGCTAAATCATCGTCCACTTCATCGGGATCGATCGAAGAGATCCTCACCCGCTCAATCCCCTCCACGCCATCCACCGCACGCACCAAATCAGCCAGGCGCCCTCCCCCATCGAAATCCCCCACATTGATGCCCGTGATCACCACTTCCTTATAGCCATTTGCCACCAGGCCTCTCACCTCTTTCAGCACCTCCTCAATCGACCGCGAGCGGGACCGGCCCCTCACATAGGGAATGATGCAATAGGTGCAAAACGAATTGCACCCATCCTGCACTTTGACAAAGGCGCGGGTGTGGCCATCAAATGTTTTAATATTGAATTCGGGCAACTCCTCTTCTTCGGGGAACATAACATCAATCAGCTGCTCTTTCTGGGCATTGGGAACGATCTGAATCCGCCCATCCATCTCTCTCAGTACATCGGGCGCGCTCTCCGCCATGCACCCCGTCACGGCAAACTTCGCCCCAGGATGTTCTTTCAACAGCGACCGAATCTGATGGCGCGACGAGCTATCGGCCGAATGGGTCACCGTGCAGGTGTTGACGATGCAAAGATCGGCCTCATCCCCCTCCCCAGCGGCTTCATAGCCCATCTGCTTCAGCTGATCGGTGTAGCCCTGCGATTCATACTGATTGGTTCGGCAACCCAGAGTGACGACTTTGAACTTTTTCATAGGCAACCATTATGCCATAGCCAGTTAATTTCATAAGGAGTAAAATGATTCTCATTGATGAAAAAACTACTTTATACTTTTTTAGCTATGGGAACTCTGGCTGCTGCACCTCAGGCCGTGGTGTTTGATTGGGGAGATGTTTTGGCAACGCATGACCGCGCCGTCATCATTCAGTTTATGTGCGAGACCCTTCATCTTTCAGAAGCAGATTTTGAAAAGGCCAATCTGAAGAAACGGAAAGCGATCGAGGCGGGCCAGTCAGATGTCGATTTTTGGCTCCAATTTGCCAAAGAAAAAGGGATTGTTCTCGGGAAGCAGTGGCCTGAATCCTATGAGGCAATCCTTAAAAAAAGTGTAGGCGCAGATGAGGAGATGGCATCCCTTGTCCATGAACTAAAAGAAAAAGAGATCTCTGTCGGACTCTTATCGAACATCAATGGCCGTTATGCCAAAATAATCCGCGATTTGGGGTTCTATGATCCCTTCGAGCCTTGTCTTCTCTCCTACGATATGGGGTTAGAAAAACCAGACCCGAGAGTCTATCAGCTTCTATTGGAAAAGCTCAATCTCCCTGCCGGTGAGGTTGTCTTTATCGACGATAAGGAAGAAAATGTCGAAGCCGCTAAAAAGTTGGGCATCGATGGGGTCGTCTTTCAGTCGGCCGAGCAGGTGCGGCAGGCCCTCATCGATCGAGAACTCTTGTAAAAATCAGAGAGGTCTCCTATAATCGTTCCCTAGAATCAATTGGGTATGTTATGAATGTTGCTCCTGATGCCTCCTTTTTCACCCTAGTGGCGGCCATTTTCCTTGTCTTAAACGCGACAGGCCAAATCCCCCTCTTCCTTGCGATGTTGGGCCGGTTCGATCAGAAAAGACAGATTAAGATCATCACTCGCGAACTCTGCATCGCCTTAGTTCTGCTTTTGATGTTTACCTTCTTTGGAGACAAAATCCTCGAGGTCTTGGGAATTACCCGCCCCATCATTGCGATCGCGGGGGGAATCCTCCTCTTTCTAATTTCCCTCACCATGATTTTCCCCCGAACCGTCAAAGACGAAGATCCCTCGAAAGCCCTTCAGCATGAACCGATGATCATCCCTCTCGCCATTCCAGTCATTACAGGCCCAGGGGCGATCACAACCGTCATGCTCTATTCCCACGAAACGGGAAGCCCCATGTTAGTCGCCCTAGCCGTCTTTTGCGCTTGGGTCCCCTCCCTCATCATCCTTCTCCTCGGCTCCTACATTAAAAAAGCATTGGGAGAGAAAGGCCTTGTCGCTGTCGAGCGCCTCGGAGGGATGCTTGTCTGCTTGATCGGCATCCAGATGTTGACGAGCGGCCTCCTCCTCCTCATCCGAGAATACTTTCACATCGCGGTATAACTATGAGCGTTTCGGAGTGTTTACGATCGATGCTGTGCTGCTGCGGGGGCGATGCTTCTCCTGAAGCTTCCTATAGAAATATGGGGGAGCCACCAGCCTCAGCGGTTCAGACGGATAACATCGGGCCTTCAATAGTTCTAAGTTCTATAGACCCCGACCTAATAGGGACTCATCTAGATCCCGAACGAGTTCAAGCCCTCATTAATGGGGATGAGGGTCCCATTATCGGCGTAGTGCAAATCCACCAACGCCCTTCTTAAAGAATTGCCGAACTCTCAATAATAGGGCCTTGAGATCAGCCCCTTAGCTGCAAAGGAAAAATAGCCTCCATTGCCAATGACCAGATGATCTGCAATCTCGATCCCGACGATGGTGGCGGCTGTTGTGAGGATCTGGGTCATTTCTAGATCTTTTTTGGAGGGAGTGGGATCGCCTGATGGGTGATTGTGGGCGATGATGAGACTATGAGCTCGGTGGCGAATGGCCGTGTGGAAAATCTCGCGGGGGTGCATGAGCAGCTCAGTGAGCGTCCCTTTAGCGATGATTTCTCGATGGATGCAGCGGCGCCGGACATCTCTCAAAATCACCATCAGCATCTCAATCTTTTGAGAGGCTAAGTCACTTCGAACCAATTCATAAACAGATTCTGGCGTATTGAGACAAGGGGCTCTTTCTTTTCCCTCTAATCGCCCCCAAAGAGCAAATGCCGCCTTGAGCTGAATCGCTTTTGCCTGCCCGATTCCTTTGATCTCTTGCAATTCCTGAAGCGATGCTTCTGCTAAGGCCTGCAAGGTTCTAAATTGAACCAAAAGATCTGCTGCCAATTCCAAAACAGATCGAGATTGCGTTCCATGTCCCAGCAAAATAGCGATCAACTCGACGGCAGAAAGGCCATCGCTTCCATAGCGGATCATTCGCTCGCGCGGCCGCTCATTTTGGGGCAAACTTTTTAAATTCATAGGACTTCAAAATGGGCGATTTTCTTTTCCAAGTGATGGGGAATTTCCACCTCTAAAAGAATGTCATTCCCCTCATATTCGCAGGAAAGAACTTTTCCTTGGCGCATCACTTCGCTCACCAGCGCGTAATGACTTTGAGGAACGCGGAGTTTCATCCTTTTCCTTAAACGAGAAATCTCCTGAATCATTGTTTCCATCAGAAGATCAAAGCCTGTTTTATTCAGAGCCGAGATTTCTACTGTTTTTGGATACTTGATCTTCAGTTTTTGAATCAGCATCCGGTTTTCACACCGGTCGACCTTATTGAGAACGGTAACAATGGGATGTTCCGTGGCATTTAGCTCTTTTAAGACCTCAAAGGTCGCCTCAGCTTGCTTTTCTGCTTGCGGATTGCTCACATCGATCAGATGCAATAAAATATCGGCCTGAACGGCCTCTTCCAAAGTGCTCTTAAAGGCGGCGATGAGCTGGTGGGGAATCTTTCGGATAAAGCCCACCGTATCGATCAGAAGAATCGCCTGGCCGTTGGGGAGGACAAACTTGCGCGTTATAGGATCCAAAGTGGCAAAGAGCTTATCTTCCACCAACACATCGGCATCGGTCAGGGCGCGTAAAAGGGTCGATTTCCCCACGTTTGTATAGCCGATGATCGCAAAGGTGGGAATCCCCGTCCTCTCCCTGAGGCGCCGCTGCGTTTTTCTCTGTTTTTTAATCTCTTCTAAATCATTTTCAAGCCGATCGATCTGCTTCCGGACAATGCGCCGGTCGATCTCAATTTGCTTTTCCCCTTCCCCCTTAACAGCGCCACCGCTCGCACCTCCCGACCTTTGCCGATGCAAGTGAGACCACATTTTCCTCAAGCGGGGCATCTGATAGCCAAAAGTAGCTAACTCAATCTGAATCTTCGCCTCGCGCGTCTGCGCCCGCTGCGCAAAAACGCCCAAAATCAGCTCGGTCCGGTCGATCACGACCCGCTCTAAGATCTTTTCCAAATTGCGCTGCTGCTGCGGGGAGATTTCATCATCGAAAATAACGACCTGGCACTGCCCATCGATAGCCAACTGCTTGATCTCTTCCACCTTACCGCTGCCGATGAAAGTCGCCGCATCATATTCCCGAATAGGGCATGGCAATTTTAAAACCGTTTCCAGCCCATAAGTCGTTCCTAAACTCTCCAGCTCATTGAGTTGCTCGTCACATTGTTCTTTGGCCTTGGCGCCCGAATACGTCCCCACCAAAATCGCCCGCTTCTGCTCTCCCGTTAAATCTTGCAGCCTTCCCTGTCCAGGTTTCGGCGACTCAAGCATAATCAAATCCAAATTCAAGACCATCCCATCCCATTTGTATTTCTGGCGGCAGCCTTCTATTTCCCTCTTCGCAATCGACAGAATGGCCCAAATGAGTCAACCATGTCTGCTTTGCCCCCACCCGCTTTGCGAAAGCCACCGCTTCATCAAAAGAAAAATGAACGGGCGACGATTCCCTTTTTAGGGCACTCAACACTAAAGTGCGCACCCCTTTTAGAAAAGAAAAAATTGATTCCTCATATTTCCGAATGTCAGAAATGTAGGCAAAATCACCCACCCGATAGCCATTCACTTTCATTCCCACCTGATCATAGCTGCAATAGCCAATGGGAATCCCCAGAAACTCCGTCTTCCCCTCATCCCCATCCAACAGCTGATATTCAAATTTTGCGCTCAAACTCCCTCCCTTTTCTTCAAAGAAGTAGTAACAGCGCCGCTTTAAATCCTCGAATGATTCTTCAGAGAGCAAACAAGGGACAGCTCTCCCATCTCTCACAAAAAACACCCTTAACTCATCGATGCCTGCGACATGATCGAAATGGGTATGGGTCAGCATCAAACCATCCACCTGATCGATCCCAAATTTCAGCGCCTGCTGCCGAAAATCGGGCCCCGCATCGACCACCACCTTCTTCCCCCCAGCCCGAATCAATCCCGCCGGCCTCAGCCGCTTATTCTTCGGATCCCCCGACCTGCACACAGCGCACCCACAGCCGACCATCGGAACGCCAGACGACGCGCTCGTCCCTAAAAACAAAAAAGTCCCTTTCATAGACCCCCATACTAACTCATTTCTTGTTTTTTGGCTTCAGCTCCTCTAAAATGTCATCTATGATAGCTCTTATTTTACTAACCGGTTATCTAGGGAGCTGCGGGAGTATCCCCAACCCAACCCAATTTTTCTCAACTGAGGATCGAGTGTTATTGACAAATCCACCCCCAAACTTCTCCGTAAAGGCAGAAGTAGCCTCCATTCTACCTTTTGTGAATGAGGATACGGTTTTATTGTTGCAGCGGTTGCCAACGCATCCACAAGCAAACCTTTGGTGCGCGCCGGGAGGGAAAATAAAACCGGGTGAATCCCCTTCCTTTGCCGCCACTCGGGAACTCCAGGAAGAAACGGGGATTGAGATTGACCCAAAAGCGCTCACTTCCTTGGGTAAATTTTACGTTCGCTATTCCAATGGAGATTTTATCTTTCATCTCTTCAAAATTCACCTAAATCAAAAGCCAACAGGTGTAAAAATCCAGGAAGATGAACATCAATCCTATTGTTTTTGCTCTATCAACGAACTCACCACCCTTCCCCTGACTCCCGGCCTAGATGAATGTTTCGAACTGGCTCTCAAAAAATGAAAAGAATTTTTCTGACGATTCTCTGCTTCATCGCCAGCTATTATATAGCGATCCTTTTGCATGAGTGGGGCCATGGGACTGTTGCGTGGCTGTTTGGGTATAAGGACACACCTTTTGATGTGCAATACGGGGGCTGGCTCCTACTTCAAGTGGACGAGAATGTCCCCTACGAGCAAATTTTACTCTCTGGCCATGGAGCATCTGCCGCTCTAATCGGGATAGCAGGTGTTTCTGTAAGTTCGGTTCTGTTTGCTCTTTCTCTATTCGCATTGAATCGGATCCGAGAAAGCAGCACCCTCTATTCATTTTTCTATTGGTTTGCGGTCATCAACACGTTGCCGATGATCCAATATTTCACGGTTCAGACATTTTCGATAGAAGGAGATGTGGGGAGATTTACGCATGGTTTCGAAATTTCCCCCTGGTGGGTATTTATCCCAGGCACGATCCTCATTTGCCTTGGGCTATTTGTTCTCCTCAAGCACCAAGTTCCAAAAGCTTATGCCTTGATCCCGATTCACTCCCTTTGGGCCCAACGTCTCTTTCTTCTTTTCAGCCTCTTTGTGATGTTCCTGATGATCTACACCCATGGATACAATCCTCTTTCAGATCCAGGGATGCCCCTCATTGGAAATGTCGCAGCGATCTGCTCTATTATCGTCGCCCCGATCTTGTTCTTCCTCTGCAATCCCTCGCGTGCTTGGGTAAAACGGGAAATCAACAGGCAGGCACAATTTTTAAGGGATTGATATGCAATCTACTTATTTTTAATTGTTTTTTGGCTTCAGCTCCTCTAAAATGCCCCCATTAAAAAGGAACCCAGTGAATTTCATTCGATGGCTTGCATTTGTTTTTTGCTTTGGAGGAACTATGTCTGCAGAGTCTCCTAACGTAGTCGTCTATGTAAGACACTATCTGAGTTCTGAAGGAGTAGATTATTTTGAACGGTGCTGGTTTCCTTTGGTTCGGGCGATCATCAGCCAGCAGGAGGGGTTCCTTTCGATTGAGCATGAGGGAACCGAGGGGGACTGCGTTTCCCTTGTCCTGCGGTTTGAGGATGAGGCGACGTTTGGTAGATGGGTAGTTTATCCGGGGCATGATGACTTGGTGAATGCTCTGGATCCTTTCCGCAGCAGGGACTATTGGGAGGTAAAAAGAGAGGGAGGCGGCTGGCAAAACATAGAGTCAAAAAAGACAGCCAAGCCCAATGGGTTGAACGCTTGTGAGAAGATCTTTGGCGATTTTCTGGAATTTAAGCGAAAGGACAAGGCTCCCCTTGCCGAGCGAATGATTGAAGATCTGCGCGCTGGGACAAAAAATTTTGGACAGCATGCGGACTCGGCCGCTTCAGTCAGCTTTACAGATGGCGAAGTGCCTGCAAGAGACGGCTCTCCCCTTTCCATTCGGATTTACAACGATCAACTTCCCAAGGGATCTCCTGTTTTAATCTTTTATCCAGGATGTGCCTTTGTTTTTGATCTATTTGAAGTCAATGGTGCCATCTGTTCTCGCATCGCACAGGCAGCAGGCGTGAAAGTGATCTTAGTTCAATTTCGATTGGCCCCTGAAAATCCTATGCCCACCAGCCTATACGACAGTTATGACGCCGCAGCCTATATTGCCACCCATTCGGAAAATTTTGGCATCGATCCCCACAAGATCTTCTTAGGTGGGTGGTGCTCAGGCGCCCACTCTGCAACCGTCGTTTCCAGCCTGGCTTGCAAGCATCAAGACTTCAATGTCTACCATCAAATCCTCCTTGGAGGGGCCTATGATTTGACCTCCTCAATCCATACTTTTGATGCCTACGAAGCTCAAGACAAAACGGTAAGCCGTAAATTCATAGAGCACATTGCCAACCGCTACTACGGGATCCCAAGCGACGATCTTCAAAACCCCATTTTCTCTCCTTATCATGAGACGGACTTCAACGGTTTTCCCAGCACAACCATCCTATGCGGCGAATACGACGCTCTCCGCAATGATTCTGAAGGATATTATCAAAAGCTTGCCGACGCAAACGTACCCGTTGAGAAGATTATCCTCGCAGGCCAGACCCACGACACCATCGCCATGCGCAAGGTTCTCGCAGAAGGCCCCGACCCCGCAGAAACCATTGCGAAGGTCATTCAAGCAAAACTTGACTAGATAATTCTTTAGCGAGGAGAGCGTGATAGAGGAGCCCGCGGGAGCCAAAGCCGGTTAAGACCCAGGCTTTGGGGGTGATTTGGGTGCAGAGGGGGCGGTAGCCTTGGAGGGGGGAAATGCGGACGCCAGATTTGATTTCAACGACTTCGAAGTGGCGGGCTGGAGGATGGAAGAGGGCGGCTTTTTCGAGGAGTTCGAGGGCTTTGTCTGGAGTGGGTGTGAAGATTCGCTCATAGGTGGATCCAATTTGGCAAAGGGTGGGATCGGGAGTGGGTGTGATGTGGCCGGAGGAGAGGAGACTGATGGGGAGTTTTTCTGGCCAGCGGCAGAGGAGCGTTTGTCCTTTGGTGATTTTAAGGGGGAGATGTTTGCATTCGGGAAAGTGGAGGGTTTCAGCGCCGGTGGCGAGAACGATGGCGTCGAAATTGTGGAGATCATCGAGGGTTTGGATGGCTTGTTTTTCTAGTTTGGCGCCGAGAGTTTCGCATGCTTTCCAAAGGCCTTGCAAATAGAGTGAAGAATAGACTGTCATTCCAGAGGGAATCCAAAGAGCGGGATGTGGGGAAAAAGAGTTGGTTTCCTGCCAAATGGCATCAGGCCCAATCTGCATTCGAAAATCGCGCTGCTGTTCTTCAGTAACGGCAAGGCGCAATACTCCCGTTCTTTCACAGACGGGACGCCCCAGAGCTTTTTCTGCGACATCGATGAGTTCTAACGTTGCCTTTATTCCTTCTTCTGCTGCCCAAGAGCGGCGTCCTTGTTTGCCAGGGAATGGATGCAATAGGCCTGTGGAAATTCCCGAGGCGCCCCCTCCAATTCCGCGCGGATCAAAGAGAGTGACTGAATGTTTTTGCTGGAGATACCAAACTGCGGCGAGACCTGCAACTCCGGCGCCTATAACGGCGATATTCATACGGAGGCCTTAGAAAAGCCTGGGAAGGGGGCGGCGGCGATGGGCGGCTGGAGGAGTTGGTAGCTTTCCGCTGCGAAATTAAAGAAGAAGATAACGGCTGGCGTAAGGAGGGCGCAGAAAGGGACCATGATGAAAAACCATTCGAGCGCAACGGAGAGCGATTGCTCCGCAATGAGAAAGCTCACATTGGTGAGAAGAGCTGCTAGGCTGAGGAGTCCAACGAGTAGCCCGATGGGAATAAAGCCAATGAGAAAGAGCCCTAGGCTGGTGAGGAGGCGGGTCTGGAAGAATGAAAAGGCCCGTTTGGCTAAAGAAACTTTTCTAAAGGTTTGCAGGGCCGCCGCGGGGGCGACGAAGAAGAGAAGCCCTAAGTTAAAGAGGCAAAGAAGCAGGGAGCCAAAAATAAGCAAGAAGGGGGCAAAGGCGAAAACAACGCTGAAAAAATCGCCGATGATAGGAATTTCTTTTAGGAGGAAGAAAATTCCCATCAAAATCCAAAGAAAGAGGTAGACGAGAACAGAGGGAATCGAGAGGTAGGAGGTGCCCACAATGAGATCGAGGGAGCCGGCAATGAGCCGCTTGAAATCGAGCGAAAGGCGCTTCACTTCATGGGTATGGATCCGAACGAGGAGGACCCCAAGAGCGAGAAGAACTCCTGAGGAGAGAAGAATGGGCAAGAAAGTGAGGCTCATGGCCACCCATTCGCTGGCCTCAAAGGCAACGGCACGGCAAAAAACGATGAGGATCCCGCAAAGAACCAGGACAGGGAAGGTCAACATCATTTTTTTACGGGAAAAAGAAAGAAGGATGGCCCGGTTAAAAGCCTTCTCTATGTCTATCCAGCTCATAAGGAAGCGAGCATAGCAAAAGGGGATTATTTCCAGAACTATGAAGAAATTATTTGAGTAGTTTTGAGGGAGGAAACTGGGTATGCTTTAGGGCATGGTTTCCTTAATTTGTCCTATGAATTCCTCTGAGTTCAAGGAATGGTTTCACTACAATGTAAAATGTCCCCATTATGAGGGATTAGCCCGGATCAAGCGAGCCTGGAGCGGCGTCAATGTCCATTCCATTTATCGCCCTTCGCTTTCATTGAAAAATCGGGTAATTGCTCTCTTAACAGGACTCTTTTTATTATTGATTCCCTTATTTAACCTTCTTGTTTGGAAAGGATGGGAAACATTTGGCAAGCCAGAAATTTTAGCCCCTCCCTACGCTCCCAGAAATGGACCCGTAGAAATCAAAGTTGAAGAACTAGCTCCAGTGATTCAAGAGTCGGTCGAAGACTTGGCGCTGCCTGAGCCCCTGGCTCCTACTCCAGTAGCCGACGCTCCCCCGCTTTTCATCGAGGAATTTATAGGCACTGAGGTCACAGGAGAAGAAACGATTCAAGCCAATTGGAAATTGGAACATTATCCCAACCATATTCACATTACTAGAGATAGTCCCAAAGACCGTTCAGAGGCCACCTATGATAAGCATTGGAATTTGCATGATCTGAAATATCATGAAAAAAATCTAGACCCCGAAAAAGACGATCCCAAAATACCGGGCCATGCGCACGCCAAATTGAAAGATAGAATCCTTCATGTTGAAGGAAAAAAAAGAGGAGAGGAAGAAGCAGTCCAGGAAAAAGATTTTATTCTTGAAGACGACCATCCCTGGATTCAACAGCCAACGTGGGGATTCAAAACCTTTGCCGCAGATCCTAAAAAAACTCATATCGAATTTCATGCCATCAATCCGAAAGATTTTACTCTCATCCGATGCACTGCAAAAAAAACAGGGATGGAAGGCGATCTGTTAAGAATGACAGCAAGCCCCAATTGGCTCTCCCTCCTCGTCAAAGGAACCCTATGGTTCACTAAAAAGGGAAAAGGAGAGATCTCTCAGATGAACACGAGATTTTTCGCTACCATTACGGAGACAAAACTTGTCCAAAATAATCCGTAGCGCGCACTAAGGCATCGGTAATCCCCACCTCGCTTGCAGCATGCCCCGCATCGGGAATCACTTCAAACTCCGCTTCAGGCCACGCTTTATGGAGCTCCCAAGCGCTTTCCATAGGACAGACGATGTCGTAGCGCCCCTGAATGATCCTGCCTGGAACCTTTCGAATTTTTCCCACCTGCTCAATCAACCAGTTATCGCTCTTGAAAAAACAGTGATTCAGGAAATAATGACATTCGATCCGCGCCACTGCATCGGCGTGAGTTCCTTCCATAAATTGAAGAAATACATTCGGATCGAAAATCAACTTCAGCGTCGCTCCTTCCCAACCAGACCAAGCCGAAGCCGCCAGCCTGCGCACCGCCTCATCTTTCGAAGTCAATCTCTTATAAAAAGCGCGGATCAAATCGCCCCGTTCTTCCACCGGAATCGGATCGACATATTTCTCCCATTCATCGGGGAAGATATGATGCGCCCCAAATTGATAAAACCAGTGGAGTTCTTGTTTTCTCCCCAAAAAGATTCCCCTTACAACGAGCGCCAACACTCGATCGGGATGAGTTTCAGCATAAGCCAACGCCAGCGTGCTTCCCCAGGAACCGCCAAACACCAACCATTTTTCCACGTTTAAATGCTTTCTGAGCACTTCAATATCGGAAACCAGGTGCCAAGTGGTATTATCAACTAAACTCGAATGGGGCGTGCTTTTGCCACATCCTCGTTGATCCATTAAGACGATGCGATAGATCTTTGGGTCGAAAAACCCGCGATGTCCCGGTTCCGTGCCTCCGCCAGGCCCCCCATGCAAAAAAATAGCTGGAACTCCCTTCGGATTTCCGCTTTCTTCCCAGTAAACCCGGTGTCCCGAGCCTACATCCAAGAAACCAGTTCGATTCGCCTCAATAGCGGGATACTTAGATCTCATGAGTCCTCAGTCTGGCGGGGAAGCCCCGCACCCCATTTTTTTACCACCGAGAGCACAGAGAACACAGAGGTGGGGATGCCCCACACCCCAAAAAAAATTATTTTCTTGCGCGCCTCTGTGCTCTCTGTGGTAAATATTTTCATTGTCGGGATTTGTAGAGGTAGAGGGGGCGCATGATGGGGGTGCCTTTGCCGCCGCGCGCTTCACATCGTTCATAGACAATTTGGATCGCAATTCCCACACAGCGGGAAAGTCCGAAAAGCACCGTGTAGTATTCCGGATAGGGAAATCCGGCCGCCGTGAGCATCGAGCCTGTAATCGCATCGATGTTGGGGTAGGGATTGGAGATTTTTGGATTTTCTTTTAAGACTTTGGTCCCTTCTGTCCGCAATAGAAGCGCGATTTTGACGAGAGGATGAGTTGGAAAGTGTTTCTGGCAGTAGTGATAGCAAACAGTCGCGCGGGGATCTTCCACTCTGAGAACGGCATGGCCAAATCCATAGACGAGTTCGTTATTTTCTAATTTTCGACGAATGAGTTGCTCGATATCTGAGGGCTTTGCATTTTCCCCTACTTCTTCAAGGACTGATTGGACAAATTCTAGACAATCTTGATTCGCCCTGCCATGGCGCGGGCCTGCAAGCCCTGTCATTGCCGCTGCGAGAGAGCCATACATGTGTTCGAGCCCTGAGGCGACGGCTTTGCCGACAAAAGTAGAGAGGTTGCCTCCGCAATGATCGAAGCTGATGACATCGAAGATACGCAAGACCTCAATCAATTCCTTAGATTTGGGCATTTGCAACATGTGGATGAAATTCTCCATGTAGCCCATCTCTGGCTTTGTGGGGGGCGTTTTCCCCCATCCTGCATGGGAATTGATCAGCGTTGCGGTGATCTGAGGAATTTTCGCAATGACATTCAGGCAATCTTCTCGATAATCGCCCGTTCCCTCAAACATCCCAGCGATGAGAAGAGCCGCCGCAAAGGCATCCATCGGATATCCCTTTCTGGGCAACTGCTCAATGTGATGAAGGGTCTCCGCTTTGCATGCGGCGCGGCTGGCCAAATCCTTCTGAAATGCAGCGATCTGCTCTTTACTGCCCGGTTCGCCAAAGTAAAGAAGATAAATCACTTCCATCGGATCGCGATGAACCAATTCCGCAATGGGGCGCCCCACATAGGTCAATCCCTTGAGCGGATCGGCATTTGAAGTGGTGCAATACCCCACCGGAACGCCGCGCAACCCCGTCTCTAGCGTATCCTTGGTGATTTCAAAAAGAATTCCATCGCGCATTCAATGTCCTCGCAAAAGCGGCGCGACCAAATCGCGCTCTTCTACCAGTTCTTTTTGCGTCAAAGCGATTTTTTCTTTCAAGAACTGATCGAGGGTTAGCCCAGAAATAATCTCAAACTCTCCATGCCCCTTTGATTTGCAGGGAAAAGAAAAAATCAGATCATCGCGAACTCCGTAAGGATTTCCATGAGAATAAACGGCAGAGGAAAAACATTGCCCCGATGAAGTGGGAACTAAAATAGAGCGCATCGCGCAAATGGCGGCATGAGCTGCCGACGCAGCGGACGATTTGCCCCGCGCTGCAATCACTTCGGCGCCCCGCTTTTGCACTTTTGTAAAAAACTCCCCTTCCAGCCACTTCCGGTCATGAATTACTTCCAGAATCGGCTTGGCGCCAATCTTTCCATTGACGAAATCGGGAACTTGCGTTGAGGAGTGATTGCCCCAAATCGCCACTCCAGTTACTTCATCTACACCAACATGGGCTTTAACGGCCAGTTGATGCACAGCTCGATTTTGATCGAGGCGGGTCATCGCATGGAATGAGGTGCGGGGAAGATCTGGAGCCTGATGAAGCGCAATGAGGCAATTGGTGTTGCAGGGATTGCCCACCACAAGCACTCTCACCTCTTTCGAAGCCACCCGATTGAGCGCCTTTCCCTGCTCCACGAAGATCTTTCCATTTTCACTTAAAAGATCTTTCCGCTCCATCCCAGGCCCGCGCGGTTTAGCTCCCACAAGCAAGGCGTAATGGACCCCCCCAAACATCTCTTCTGGCTGCACTCCCACCTTGATTTCCTTCAAAAGAGGAAAGGCGCAATCATCCAATTCCATGGCAACGCCCTTCAACCCTTCCAGAAAAGGGGGCAAATCCAAAAGATGGAGAGCGATTGGCTGATCAGCCCCCAATAAATCGCCATTTGCAATGCGAAACAAAAGGCTATAGGCGATTTGCCCTGCGCTCCCTGTGACGGCGATCCGCTTGATCGGTTTATGTCCCACAGAATTTTTCCATTAAGCTTCCTTTGCAAAAGGTCATAAAGCAGTTTTCAGCGACGTCGTGCGCCTCTTGCAGCCAAGGAGAAAAGCTCTCTCGATCCATCGGCACAATTTCGCCAAAAGATTGGATGAGCGCTTGGTAAATATAGGCTGGCTTCCCATCCACTTGTCCCAAATTGAAACTCACTCCTAAACTTCCCACTGGCTTTTGCAAAGCATAGGTGAGATTCAGATTCACCGCACTGGGCCGCTCATGCAATTCATTGAGCGTGAAAAGTTCGGGATCCACCTCTACTTTCATATGGAGCTTTGCAGCAAGAAAGTCCAATGGATTCTCCCTTGCGAGATCAAATCGGATCCCATTTACGTAGCGCAGCTCCGCCTTGATGAAGTTTAAAGGAACCTCATCAGCTGGGAATAGTTCAATCACAGACTCGATGAGGCGCAAGACAAGCGATCTATACTCACTCCAAGAATAATCCTTGGAATCATTCACTGTGATGATCCCAGGGCCCACCTGGATCAATGGATAGCCATTTTTCTCTTTTCTCAGCCGATGGCGCGGGACAAACGGCGTTGCCTCTGGATGCGCCTGCGTGCTCGGAAGATCTTCCACAATGGAGAAATCCTTTTTCAACCGCTCATACAAGCGGCCATACATCATTGGATAGGAGGGATCGCGCATCCTTCCCGTTTGCTGATCCGCAATCAGTTCCCAGCGCAATTCAAAGATCGCCTCAACCATGGGAGGATGAAGAAGAAGGGGCGCCTCGCTCTTTTTTATCTTTTCAGGTTTAAAATTTGCCATATACATTCTCCAAAAAAGTATCTTACCTTACCAGATTTTGCAAAAAAATCAAGATCGGTTTATCGTGTCCCTCCCTTTTGCAGGAGGTTTTATGAAGTGCAATGCCATCGCCAACTATGAGCCGTGGGGTCTTACAACAAGAACGGTCGAAACGGCGAAAACTCTCTGGAAGCGCGAAGTGGCATCCGCCTGCGCGAAGCTCGTCTCGCGCATTGTGGTCATTGCAATGCTTATCATTTTAGCCATCCCCGCATTCGCCACCGACATCGTCCTCTCCATTCCCTACGCGATTCACCTCCTGTTTTGCCAACGGAGTGCCCCCCGCACCGTTTTTACCGATGAAGACCGCTATCAATTTCAAGATCAGCTTTGGACAGCGGCGGAAAAGAATGATCTCACCGCCGCGAAAAAACTCCTCAGCCATCCAGAAATCGAGCGCCTTTTCCCAAACAATCGCACAATTGTGGATGCAGCCCTAAGATACCAAAAGGGAGCAGTCCACTATCGCTATATCTCTATTGAGGACGGAACATTGCCGCCGCGAGGTATCGATCTGTTGATCTGTTTGGAGGCCACTTTCCCCGCAATCCCAGGAAAATATGAAGATGTGCTCATTCGACTTCCTGAATATCGCCGAAGAAAATTAGGCTATGCCGACATTTATATTTGATCGTCGAGGATGGCTTGGCGGTAGCGCGCCATGAGATCCACCATGAAATGGAGGTTATGGATGGTGGCTAAAGTATAGGCTGTGAGCTCATTTGCCTTGAATAGATGGTGGAGATAGGCGAGCGTGGAGTGGCGGCAGGTCCAGCAGGGGCAATCGGCTTCGATGGGGCCGAAATGATTGGCGTTTTCTGCTTTCTCTACTTTAAGCCCCCCTTCTTTGGTCAAAAGTTGCCCGTGGCGCGCCGCTCGGGTTGGGTAAGAGCTATCAAACGTATCGATTCCTAAAGGAATGCATTGCTCCAATGATTCAAGATCGCCAATTCCCAATAGATGATTGGGCTTATCTTCGGGAAGGCGGGGCAAAACGCCGGTGAGCATCTCCACCATCTCTGGCTTTGTCTTTCCCAGCGAGCCGCCGATGGCAAAGCCATCAAAGGGGAGATTTGTGAGAACCTCGCAGCTCTCCTTGCGCAGTTCGGGATCGACGCCGCCATGAACCACCGCATAGATCGCTTGATTCTGCTGATTTTTTAAATGCTCATCTAAAGAGCGCTTTTCCCAGCGGTGAGTTCTCTCGAGCGATTCCTTTAACTTCTCGGGGCCAATGTGATAAGGGGGCAGCTCATCAAAGGGAATGATGATATCTGCGCCCAGCGCTTTTTGTGTTTGAATCGATGTTTCTGGCGTGAGAAGGATCTTTGCCCCATCGCGATAGGAGCGAAATAAAACTCCCTCCTCATTGATTTTCAAGACATGCCCATCCCGTTTCTTGGCGCCGCGGCTCTTCAACTCATCGGCGACCGATCCATAGGCGAGCGAAAAGACCTGAAAGCCGCCCGAATCGGTGATGATCGGCATTTTCCGGTTGATGAAGCGATGGAGGCCCCCCGCGCGCCGAATCACATCGGGG
>DATIHQ010000058.1:0-7463 GCA_035480535.1 Chlamydiales bacterium | reverse complement strand
CGCCATGGATGTCCTCGAACACGTCGAAGATCCAGGCCTTCTCATTGCAGAAGCCAGCCGCGTTCTAAAACCCAACGGTCTCTTCTTCTTCCACACCTTCAACCGCAATCCCCTCAGCTACCTCTTCATCATCAAAGGCGTTGAATGGTTCGTCCGCAACACTCCCAAAAACATGCACGTCTATCCCCTTTTCATCAAACCCGACGAACTCGACGACCTCTGCCAAACGTACTCCCTCCAAATCACCCAATGGCGCGGGTTCAAGCCCCTCTTCAACCGCTCTTTCTTCCAAATGCTCCTCACTCGCAAAGTCCCCAAAGACTTTTCCTTCCATTTCACAAAAAGCCTCCTCACAGGCTATTGCGGCATAGCAAAAAAAGAAACGCTTCTATAAACTAAAATCCTTTTTAAGGAGTTTGTTTATGGCGCAAATATTGCTCAAAGGAAAACCGATCCATACAACGGGCAATCTGCCTCCGCTGCATACCAAGGCGCCCGATTTCCAACTCGTCGACAAAGATCTCAAAGACCACACCCTCGCTGAATTCAACGGGAAGAAAAAGCTCATCGCCACCGTGCCCAGCCTCGATACCTCGACTTGCAGCACGATGACCAAACACTTCAACGAGTTTGCCAAAAAACATCCCAATACCGTCATCCTCACCATTTCCGCCGATCTCCCCTTTGCCCAAAAGCGCTTCTGCGAAACAGAAAACGTGCACAATGTCCTCACTCTCTCCATGATGCGAAACAAAGATTTCGGCAAAGCCTACGGCCTACTCATTCAAGATGGCCCCATCGCTGGCCTCCTCGCCCGCGCCGTCCTCATCCTCGACGAAAAAGATCACGTTCTCTACACCGAGCTCGTCCCCGAAATCACCCAAGAACCCAACTATCACAAAGCTCTAGAAGTCCTCCAAGGCCATCGATAAAAAAAGTAGGTATTTATGAGTTGCCCAGCAGTCACCCAAGGAGCGGGAAGCCCAGCTTTAAGTGCATCTCTTCCACCGATCTTTCCTGGAAAAGGGGGGACTTTTGTCCGTGAATTCTCAGAAATTCAGCGTGTCGATACAGCCTATTTAATTACTTTTAATAGCACTACGGATGGTTCAACTATTAAAACTGTTCAGATCCGTTTTCAGGATGATGGAAAAACGGCTCTCACACTCGAGAGTGGCAATAATGGAAACTTTGCAGATTATCTATTGCAATTGGGCATCATGAATAATTCCACATGCGACTTCACTGAAAGAAAAATAATGCTCGCCATTCTACCTGTTCATAATAAGTTTGATGAAGAAGCTCTCAAGTTATTTGAAGATCTGTCAAAGAATCAAAATTGGTGGTACGTTATCCGCCCAGTGGACATCTCCCATCTGTCAGGCCCAAATGGTGAATGGCGCGGCCCCCTATTATTTTCTGATCCTAAAGGAAATCTCAGCGATTTAAAACTTCATCCTTGATAGAAGGATGTAATTCAAGTCTAATCGGTCTTCTAGCATCTACTGATTGAATAAGAGAAGGAGATCGCAGCTGTCCGAGGGGTATGTCATTAATCCTCTCAGCATTGCTAAATTCTTCCGGAATCTGATCCTCAGCATGGACTGTCCCATCGCGGGTATCTACCCAAACATAGGGATATCCATCCCCAAGATCTTTAGAAAATAGCAACTGATCATTGATCTGACAGAAATTTTTTTCTTTCCAGGAATGGATGAGATTTCTCACGAAGGTATTAATGCTTGCAGTCGTTTTCCAACCTCCGATAAAAGTCACGACCAAATCCTCATGCCTGCTGATTTTGGACATTTCTGCAAGGATCTTGTCGACATTTTCTTTTTTGGCCGTGCCGTTGTCTAAATGCGCTATAGCAGCTGTCTTAAAAATCGGGGCCTGGACGATCATGGCAATGCAACTCGCCACCCCAGGGGCTCCTATACAAGGAGTTGGACTTGTGGAGTTAGTAATCCCCCATTCCCTTTGATCAATGCCAATGTACTTACTTAATGAAACAGAACTCATAACATCCTTATAATTATTAAATTAAGTTATGATAATTATATCAATATTGTTTTATTAATTAAACAGCAATAAAACATTGACTTAAGTCATTCTAAATAAGTAGTATATGAACATCTCTTTTCATTAAACTTCCAAAATGATAGGGTAATACCGTATTACAAATGGATTTCCTATGGCGGCAAGAACCAAGAAAAGAAGAAGGAATGCAAGATCTCGATATTCTGCAAGACTCACCTCTAAATACCAGGCGACGATCCCTAAAGAGATTCGGAAGCATTTACATCTTGAAAGCGGCGATGAAGTGTTGTATGAGTTACTCCCCGATAATACGGTAGTTGTTCGAAAAACCTCTCCTTTGGATCTGGATTATATCCAGGCTCTTGAATCAACAATGAATGAATGGGAATCCAAAGAAGATGAACAAGCCTACAAAAACTTATGATTGCTATGAAGTTGTCAAAGTTCCATTTCCTTTCACAGACGTTCAAGCGACAAAAGTTCGACCTGCCCTAATCTTATCCTCAGCAAAATATTTTAATGCAAAAATCGGATTGAGTGTAATGGCTATGATCACATCGCTAAAACCCGCCCAAGAAGGCTGGCCGGCAGATGTTCTCATTGAAAACCTCCAACCGACAGGCTTGCCAGTTCCTTCTATTATTCGATTTAAACTATTCACACTCGACCATCGATTGATCTTAGATCGTTTAGGGAAGCTCTCAGAAAAAGATCAACACAATGTTCAAAAAAAGCTAAAAGAGATTCTTAATCTCTAAACGAATGGGTTTCGTTGAGCCACTTCCCGAGTAGTTTTTCCTCCGCTTTCAGCTCTTGCTGCAAAGCTTCTTTCACCTCATCGATCTGTTGCTGCAGCTCTGGTTCAATGGGAGTTTTTTCTTGATGATCCGGTTTATATGGCTCTGGGTTAGGACCGATCCTATCGGGAAATTGAGGTCCATGCACCATGATTCACCCACTCATGGCTTTTGAAAAGAGCTGTTTCATCGATTGGGTTTCTGATTTGGGATTGAGGGCAAGCTTAAAGACATAGGAAACGCGCCAGGTGGCCATGTTCGGGGGAAGATGCGATTGTTCAATGCTGTGGAGAATGTCTCCCTCGCAAATCACAACGCGAAGGTCGCGACAGGGAGTTTTAAAGGCGATGGTTCCATCCTTTTTGTAAAACATGGTTCCCATTCCATATTCGGGACGAAAGTTCTCATGGGTGGAATAGATGAGAGCTGAAATCAGCCACGGTTTACCTGGGGCGCCATTGATGAAGCAGCTGGGATGAAAGCCTTTTCCGTAAAGAATGGGAATACCAAAGGCAATCCCCTCTTCTTCTGTATTATAATCTTCATGCTTGCCTAATTCCATGCTCTCTGGGCTCACCTCTTCCAGAAAATTGGTGGCGATGGTGGGAGAGCTGGTCGTGCCGTGGCATAGATCCCAAGGCAAAGTGGTCACCTCTGCATCCAGAGTGAAACTAAACCACGATAATAATTTGAAAAACTCTTGAATCGCTGGCGGAGGTTTAGCGAAAAACTGCCATCTCTCTTTCCCATTCATGGCGCGAGCGGGCTTTTCTCCCTTTTCGATCCCCTGCTTGCTGCCAAAAATATTTCTGCTAAAGCTCGCCGTCCTAGAAAATTCTCTCATCTCCTTTTTTTCATCTTCTGAAAAGAATCCATCGATCGTATAAACATCTTTTCCCTCTACTTCACTCCGTATAACTGCACTTTTTTTCAGTTTCGCATGAGAAGCCCCAAAGAGATGGGGCTCAAAATGAAATACAAGCGGAATTGTCTTGGATGGATCAAATGAGTCATCTAAGAGAACTGTCGTACTCTTTCTAATATATCACTCATGTTTCCACGTAGTAATAAAACATGTTCCATTTTTTAACAAGACTGCTGGCTGGGCTTTGATTCCATTTTGGTCTTCCATCACAATGAAATCATTGACCCAGTGGCCGTCGCTAATCGTTCCTCCTATCCCATCGATGAAGGCAGAGCAATAGTTAAAAGTGGCCAAGTTAAAATCGGCAAGCGGAAGAACTGTATTTGAGAAAGGCGCCTCGATCACCCATTCAGCCGAACTTCTATCTAGATTGGGAGAAGTCGTGTATTGAGCGGGAATGACAAAAGAAACTCCTTTGGTATGATTAAAAATCACCAATTTGTAAACATCATTCCCTTTATATCCCACTCGGGCACTCATAAAATCTCCCACATCGACAGGAAATCCGACCAGCATGTAAGCGCCACTGGGATACATCTCAAACCAGGCGTAGTTCTGCTGCGCTCCATTCACCCAATTGTGAGACGTCCCGATCTGCTCCACACTGCCGCTTAAATAGCCATCAATCCCCACCCAAATCGCCGAATAAGATGTGTCGGGAGTGGGCAGAATGGTAGGCACAACCCAGGCCCCAGCAACATAACTGACAGATCCCACAACGGATCGTTGCAGTGAAGGCGCCGCTACATATCCGCTCCAATTGGAACTGATCGCTTCATTTGCCGGAGGCGCAGTTCTTTTTGGATGAATCTTTGTTCTATCCACCGCTCTCAACGTACATTCGATTTCTATAGAATGAAGCGCGGCAGCTCCTAACCATATAGCAAGCACTAGAATCAATCTCATGTCCCCTCCTTTTTTTGTTCGTTAATAATATTTTTTTTAACAAGAATATGTCAAGAATTTATTGACGGGTGTATCTAGGATAGTGGGGAGTCCACATGAGAAGATCGATCCGCTTTTCGATTTCAGCGAGGGATAAAGAAGAAACGCCATCTTGGATTGCCTGCTTGCCAACAGCTGAGGCGATGAGGCGGCTGATTTTCCGCACCTCTTCCACTGGGGGAAATAAAGAGGCAGTGGGATCTTTTAGAGCGGGCGAATGAGTCGAGAGCGTTTGGGCTGCGATGAGAAACATTGTGTCTGTGATTTTCGTCGCCTGTGCAGCGAGGGCGCCGAGGCCGACGCCGGGGAAAATATAAAAGTTATTGCACTGGCCCACACGATAGGTTTTGCCATTGTAATGAACTGGCTCAAAGGGGCTGCCCGTTGCAAAGATCGCTTTGGCGGAAGTCCATTCAATGAGCTCTTGCGGTGTGCATTCCGACTTAGACGTTGGATTTGAAAGAGGGAAAACAATGGGTCTTTCTGTGTAGCGAGCCATTTCTTGGATCATTTCTTTAGTAAAAGCGCCCGCTTGCGCTGAAACGCCGATGAGAACGGTAGGATGGGCATTGCGGATCACATCTTCCATGGAAATCAGTTGCGGATTGGCGATCTTCCAATCTTTGATCGCCGATTGAGGTTGCAGGTAGGGGCGCTGCCCTTCAGTCACGTCTCGGCTATTGAAATGGAGAAGGCCATGCAGATCGACAATGAAAATCCGCCGGCGCGCCTCTTCCTGCGAAACACCTTCCGCGACTAGCGCCTGGACAATCATGTCAGCAATCCCCGTTCCGGCAGAACCGCCGCCGAGAATAGCGAACTTTTGCGCCAAAAACTTTTGCCCCGCTTCCTTCACAGCTGCGAGAATGGCCGATAAAACCATCGCTGCCGTTCCTTGGATATCATCATTGAAAGAAAGAAGGCGCCCCTTGTAGCGATCGAGCAATTTCCGCGCATTATCTCTCCCAAAATCTTCCCATTGCAGAAGCGCTTTGGGGAATCGTTTCTTGAGCGCATTCACAAAGCGCTCGACAAAGGCATCGTATTCTGCCCCCTTCACCCTCTCATGGCGCCAACCCAAATAGATTTTATCTTTCAATAACTCGGGATTATTCGTTCCCACATCGAGCAAAATCGGCAATGTGCGCGCCGGATGGATCCCCCCAAACAAAGTATACAAAGACAATTTACCAACGGGAATCGTCATCCCCCCAATCCCCTGATCGCCCAGGCCCAAAATCCTCTCCCCATCAGTCACCACCACAACATCGACCTCTTCCTGCGGGCAATTCCCGATCATCTCTTCCATCTTCTCTCTCAGCGGATACGAAATATACAGGCCTCTTTGCTGGAAATAGATCGAGCTGTAATGAATCGCCGCCTCTCCCACCGTCGGGGTATAGATAAAAGGGAGGATTTCTGCGGGAAAGCGGGCGATGAATTGATAAAACAACAACTCATTGCGGCTGAGCAGAGCAGTCAAAAAGTCATATTTTCCCAGTGGGGTCCGTTTTCTGCCAAAATTCTGATAGGCACGCTCGATCTGTTCATCCACACTAGAAATCTTGCTCGGCAGCAATCCATGTAGCCCCAAATCATCCCTCTCCTGCTGCGTAAAAGCGGTCCCTTTATTTAAGAGCGACGAGTGGAGAATCTCCTGCGCAGATTCACTAAGACGAACGACCTCTTCCATCCTCCCATCTATCTCGCAACATAAGCATTGCCGTCAAATAGTTTGATCTGCTAAACATAAAACCATGAAAACAATCTTCTTCTTACCCCTGATAGCAATTCTCCTCTTCTCTTGTTCAAAAGAATCTAAAAAGCCACCCTGCATGACAAACGCATCCTGCCTTGACGACCCCAACTGTCTCTGTTGGTGTTCTCAACTCTGCGATTACAGAAAGAAGAAGGCATCTGATCATCCCACCTACATCACAGATGACCCCAACGAGAAATTCTGTTACTGCAAGCAGTGGGATTACGACCATTACGAAGACAACTGCATCTTCAACAAGCACCTCAAAGAACCCAAAGACGCCAACTAATCGGATTTGCTGCCAAAAATATAGACGCGGCTAGCCATAGCCAGACAAAAGGCTGCAACCCCCAAAATGCCAACGCCTGCTACTTTGAGAGTTCTCATTGTTCTTGCCCACCACCGTTGAGCGTCCATCTTCGTGATTCTGCTTTCTAATTGATATGCATTACTCAATGCGCCAGTACTGACTTCATCGGTTTTATCTTTTGAGCTAGTTTCCAATCCCTTCACATATTTACGAACTTTCTGCACACAGTTCACTACCTCTCTAGCCCATGGCAAGAGCTCATTATCGCCGCAACCCCCTTCTTCTTCTAGTCTACAGCCGAACATAGAGATTCTTGATTCTAAGTTCTGGGGCTGTTCACCCTCAAGCCGCGTAATCAATTGTTCCAATTGAGTATATGTATCCGATGCCGACGCAGTGTTCGAACCAATTTTACCCAAACTAGTACTACTCATACTTCCTCCGCTTTTAAAAGGGGGCAATCGTAACCTAAATAACGATTTTTCTTCTAGGCAGATTCTCTGAGGGACACTGGAGCGTATTTCTTAAACATCACGAGGACCAGTCCCATCCAGGCGATGAAGACGGCGATGGAAAGGGCGTTGACGCTGGGGAGGAGGGCGGCGCCGGCGAGGGCTTGGAGCGCAAGGACGCAAAGGGAAACGAGGGCTTTTGAGGTGCGGTGGGCAAAGATGTCGATGATTGCCT
>DATIHQ010000057.1:0-3616 GCA_035480535.1 Chlamydiales bacterium | reverse complement strand
ATAACAACCGCTTCCAGTCAAAAGTAAAGTTTTTTTAATTTATCCTTTCCCCTTTATCCCTTATCTTTTTATGATTTTCTCCATGTCAGCATCAGTTAACTCGGTTAGACCTTTTTCTCCTGTCGAGGGGGATTCTGCTGCACTTTTGCGGGAGGTTGAAAGGTATGTGGAAGAATTCGGTCATAAAGCCGATTACGAAGTGGAGCAGGGAGATCGATCTATTTATTCCATTCGGGTTGGGGATCGAGATTTAATTCTTAAATATAATTATCTAACAAAACTCTTCATGTCTCGAAAAGCGAGGAAATTAGTTCCTGCAAAAGCGACATTGACGGTCAGTAGGAAACAGTATCTCATTGACAGGGTTGGAGCGAGTGTCATTCAAGAAAAAATAATGAAACTTGGAAAGGCATTGCGAGGAGATCAATTCGAAGAGGAAGTCGAATCCACTGATTCCAAAATTGATGAAGCATTTTGGTCTACTGATTGGAAAGGAGATAAAGGTCCCAGGGACTTCTATCGAAACAAATGCTGGCCCGTCATTGAATATTTCGTAGGTCAAGTGATGAAGCCGGGGCTTCGCATGTTGGAGCTGTGCGGGGGCGATGGGGAGCTCGCTGAACGGATTTTGCAGAAATATTCCGACAAGATCTCGAGGCTCGATATTTTAGAATTGAATCGAGAGGTTTCAAAAGAGGCTACAAAGAGATTGACTGCTTATAAGAATAGCACAGTTCATGAGCAAGACATTGCGAAAGCAGATTACAAGTCCTTGACTTCGGAAGTGGACGTTGTTTATGGTTCGGGGGCATTGACACAACGGGTACTCAGCAGCAAGAACGAGGCAATCATGGCTTTGATGAAGGCGGAAGAGATTCTTAAGCCGGGTGGGATTCTTATTTTATCGGGACTGGCGCCCTCTTGGGTGAATTCAAAAGATTTAATCGGAGCTGGATTTGAAGTGCGCAATACCTATTCCCCGGTGCATGAAATTCAGTGTTATGTAGCCATTAAGAGCGTTTAAGATTCCCTTCTTTATCCCCTATCCTTTACGAAGTGAATCTTATGATCCTTTTCTTTAAGGAAAAGGTGGAGAATTCCGCCGAGGAAAAGGAAGAAGGCGGCTAGGCCAAAAATGGCCCCGAAGCCGATGACTGAAATGAGATTGGCTATAAATGAGGTGATGATCCAGGAGAAGGCGACAGCTGAACTTGCAATTCCCATCACCCATCCTTGTGAATCCTTCGGCACAACATTTGAATACATGGCGAGCAAACAGTTATAACAAGACATGGCGAAGGCAGATAACAGGCTCATGCACCAAATCAGAATGAGGTTGTCTGTAAGGGCTGTGATGAGCATGCCCGTCCCAGCGATAAAAAAGCTGATCATCGAAATAGTCGTTGTTGTGAAATACTTAACCAAGACTCTCGAAGTGAATAGAAGGCTAAAGGCGCAAAAAATCCCCAGAACTGCGTAGAAAAGACCCACTACCCAGTTTGAAACGGGAACAGATTTCAAATAGACCGCGATGAAGGGATAATAGATGCTCATTCCCAGCTCTTTAAGGATGAAGAGAATCGAAAGGTAGCGCACCATGGGGTGTTTAAAAGCTTCGATGAAGAGTACGATGGGCCTCGCAAGGTGAAATTGCTTGCGTAAGTTTTTTACAAAGGTCTCCTGAAATCCAAATAGAATCCAGCAGAAGGCTAAGAGCGCGAGGAAGCCGGAAAAGAAAAAAGGAGTTGGATAGCCAAAGAAGGGGAGAATTTTGGGATCTGAGAAGAATCCTCCAATGAGAGGGCCGATGACAATGCCTACGCTCAATGTTACGGTCATAATGGCGAGATGGCGCGTCTTCTGTTCAGCGGCGCTCAAATCGGCGATTGAGGCTTGCGCGATCGGTTGCGCTCCAGATGTAAGGCCCGATAAACCTCTTCCTATGAATAGGAGGAACAGACTTTTCACTTCCGCTCCAGCCGCCATCATAAGAAAGCTTATACAAAGCCCGCTCATGCAGAGGAGCAGCACTTTTTTACGGCCGTAGATATCGGAGAGGTCTCCTAACACCGACGCGCCAAAAAGTAGGCCGAGCGGATACATCATAAACCCGATGCTCAGCAAAAACTGCCTCATTTCAATCGATGTCGAGCTACTTAAAATGCTCGAAGAGCCTGGCGACAGCAGATCGGCGAAGAGGGGATACACAAGGCCAAAACCCAATGAATCGACGATGATGGCCAGCAGGCAAGATGCGTATTTCCAGCTATTGAATTTCTCAGAGGTCATGTCTTTTGATGTATATCAGACATGGGATTTTCCCGAGATGACTTCTGCTGGTTTGGCTCTAGCTTGCATCGTTTCAAGCAGCGTTATATCTTCAGCGTCTGCGCGTAATCGCTCTTCTTTAAGCCTTTCTTTGTTAAATTCCAAATAGCGCTCAAGAGACAATTTCTCAGCTACTTGAGCCGAGATTTTACCTGCGTGATTGAGGAGATCTTTCTCATTGAAGGTAAGGAATGTATCGAGCTTTTCTTCCCACTGTCGCATCGTCATCGTCTTGCGACGTTTCGCCTGTGATTCTGCATAATCTAGATACATGACGACAATCTGATTTAGTTCCTCCAGTTCTGGTTGAGTGAGATAATTTTTTGCGATCGCCACGTCTTGCTGTCGCACGCGGCTCCCATCCCAACTTTTGAGACCCATATTGGGAAGTTTGGGATCTGCTCGCTCTACAATCAGTTCGGCAGCTGTCTTGTGTGTTGTCGCCCACAACATCTTGTTCTGCACTTTCTTAAAGAATAGTTGCGCTTGATCGCTTTTGGCATCGTAGTCAATCGCTGTGGCATAAATATCGCGTATTTTTTGGTAGAAACGCTTCTCTGAAGCACGAATCTCACGGATCCGTTCTAACCATTCGTCAAAGTAGTCCTGTCCGCCAGGTTCCTTAAGGCGTGCATCATCCATCACAAAGCCTTTGACAAGGTACTCTTGAAGATGAGCGGTGGCCCATCTACGAAATTGTGTGCCACGTAGAGATTCAACTCTATATCCAATTGCAAGGATCATACTGAGACTGTATAACTTAGTCTTATACCGTTTGCCATCGGCGGCAGTTGTCAAGTTATCCTTGACTACTGATTCCGGGAGTTCATTTGTCAAAAGTATGTTCTTGATATGCAGACTGATGTTTTGTTTGGTCGTTTGAAAAAGATCGGCGATTTCCATTTGGGTTAGCCAGACCGTCCCTTCCTGGGTTTTGAGGTGGACTGAAGTTTTTCCATCTTCAGTGATGTAAAGAATGAGTTCTCCATTGAGCATGGCCCGGTCTCCTGCAAATTTTTAGAAAAAATTGTAGTCAAAAACAAGAAGCTCTTCCAGTCAAAAGTTCTTACTTCTTCTTCGCGACGATGTAGTGGCTGGTGGTGACGAGGCCGAGGCGATCGGCTTCGACGAAGGCTTCGCCATCTTGGGTGAGGCGGTCGAAGAGCGATTTAAAGTGCGCGGGTAGGATTTTGTAGCGGACACAGAAATGGATCAGGCGGCTTGCGCGGGTAAAGAATTTGTCCGCATTTTCGATGAGGGGCGCTTGGTAGCCGCCGACGCTGGCATT
>DATIHQ010000056.1:0-18971 GCA_035480535.1 Chlamydiales bacterium | reverse complement strand
CATCTTCTCTACTGCAACTTCAACAAAGACACATTTCCTTCCGAGCGCTCCCAAGTTCTCTCTCTCTTTGCCCGCACTCCCTTCACCTACACAGCGCGCCGAAAATCCTATCCCGACTTCATCACCGATCTCGCCACCTCTAAATTCATACTCAGCCCCCGTGGCAACGGCCTCGACACCCACCGTCTCTGGGAAGCGCTCTACGCCGGCTCCTATCCAATTGTGAAAAGCTCCTCTCTCGACTCGCTCTACGAAAATCTGCCCATCGTCATCGTCAAAGATTGGCGCGAGGTGACCCAGGAATTCCTCAACCGAAAATATGAAGAGCTTAGCCAAAAAAACTACTCCTGGGAAAGACTCTATATTGACTACTACCTAAACCAAATTAACGCATACAAATGAAAACCCTCTTCCTCCTCCTCTCTTTATCCTTGCACGCCTTCTCCATCGTCTTCATTCATGTGGGCCCCTCACCCCTCCCCGAACATCTCTCCTATTCCGTCGCGCAGGCGCGCCTCTTCAATCCCCATTGCCCCATCTATCTCATCGCCCATGAAGCCGCTCTTCAGAGCAACCCCTTTGCCTCCCTAAATATTATTCATGTCCCCTGCGAATCGCTCCCCCTTTCCCCAGCTCACCAAGAATTCCAAAATTGCGCAAACCATCTCCAAGGCGGCGCTGGCTTTTGGATCTGGACCTCGGAGCGCTTCTTTTATCTCGATTCCCTCATCCGCGCCCACCAATTGACCGACATCTTCCACCTAGAGAACGACGTCATGCTCTATGCCGATCTCGAAGCGATGCTCCCCACTTTTCAAACCCACTATCCAAACATGATTGCCGCCACCTTTGAAAAAGACGATCGCTGCGTTCCTGGATTTCTCTACATTGCCAATTCCCAGCCCATGGAACTCCTCGCGAACTTTTTCCCCCGCCGCATTGAAGAAGGGCAAACCGACATGGACACCCTCGCCAAGTTCAAGAACAAATACCAAGGCATCCACATCGATTTTCTCCCCATCACCCTCCCCGAATACATCCAAAACCAAACCCGCCCCTTTTTCTTCAAAAAGGCCTCGAATCCGAAGCAATACACCCGCCACTTCGAGCACTTTCAATCCCTCTTCGACGCCGCAGCCATCGGCGTCTATCTCGCAGGCTGGGATCCGAGATTCCATGACTATCACGAACCCGGCCAAGTCAACGCCAACTGCATGTTCGACGCCTCCCATTTTACCTACGAATGGGAACTCGACTCCCAAGGGCGGAAGATTCCCATCCTCAACTACAAGGGAAAACGGGTTCGCATCAACAACCTACACATCACAAATAAAGGGAAGATCTCCCTTTTTTCCTCTTTACGGAGCAATTCATGAAATGGATATGTATTCTAGTTGCATTCATCGGCTCTATAGAAGCCTATGATTGGGAAATCTCCGAGAAAGTTCCCAATCCAACGCTGGATAAGATCTATACTTATTATGCCGGTTTGCCTGCCCGACAATGCGATATCGGCGAACATATGTCCCTCTTAAGACAGCTTGCAAAAGAATGTCAGACAGTAGTGGAAATTGGAGTTGGAGGCGTCATCTCCACCTGGGGCCTTTTAAAGGGCTTATCGGAAAGTTCATCCCCTCATCGCCGCTACATGGGCGTTGATATTTTAGAGCCCACGGTCTGTAATTTTGATCTCGCAAGAAAGTTTGCAACAGAGCAGGGGATTGAGGTCTTATTCCAGATGGAAAATGATCTCTATATCGATCTCGATCCTGTCGATCTTCTCTTCATCGATTCTCTCCATACTTATTGCCATCTGACCTATGAACTCGAAACCTTTTCTCCCAAAGTAGGCAAATACATCGCGATTCACGACACGAGCGAACCCTGGGGGGATCGCAACGATCTAGACTATCAGGGCAATTATTCCGAATATCCAGCTTCCTACGACCGAAATAAAAAAGGAACCTGGCCAGCCGTGGTCGATTTTTTAGTCGGGCATCCCGAATGGAAACTGCAAGAGCGCCGCCTCAACTGCCATGGATTTACAGTTCTAAAACGCATTGGAGATAAATAATATGAAACAACTCATTTTTCTCTTCTTTCTCTTTCTCAACACCCTTCTCCATGCGGCTCACGCCATCACCTATGAAGGGGGCGATCGCCTTGGAGACCGCCTCCTCGCCTATTCCCAAGCCCGCTATTTAACTTACATCACCCAAGTTCCCTTTTTACATCGCCCTTTCCGTTACAGCGATCAGATGAAAATTGACTATCAAGCGGAATCGTATGAAGAGAAATTTCGTTCTTTCCATTTTCAATACACCATTCGATCGGGCGATGAATTATTGGAATTCTTCCGCAGAATTCAAAACCCCAATACGCCTCCTACTCTCTTCATTCTCGATTATCACCCTACTGAAATCACAGAATGGGACAAAGATTCTTCCCGATCGGTTCTCTTCAATGTTCCGTGGTGGCAAGACCGAGAATTTTTCAACTATCTCCACGCCTCTACCGCTCCCAATATCCCGATTCCCGATCTAACTGTTGAGGGGCGCCTCAATGTCGCTGCCCATGTGCGCACATTAAGCGGGGGAGATACTGTAGACACCTCAACTCTTGCCTTTCCCCTAAAGCATACGAATACGGACTATCATAAGAGGCAGATCCGGCGCGTCTATGAGTATAATCGACGAAGACCGATGCATGTTTTCCTCTTTAGCGACACGAAAGAGCCGCTCGCTCTCCTAGAGGAATTTCGCAATAGCTTCAGAGGCGAAGACATCATTTTCAACACGCGTGTTCTGGAGCAGCCCGATACGCAACATGCCGTTGAAGACTTTTTCGCCATGCAGAAGTTCAATGTTCTCATTGCGACGCAGTCAAACTTCTCAATGATGGCTGCCCGCGTCGGCGATTACGACATGGTGATATTCCCCATCCGCGCCATCGGCGTTCATCCCAACTCTCACATCGATCGAGTGCAGCTCGTCACCCGGAAATCATCCTGGTTTCCCTATCAACTCGACATCACCTTAAAGGACATGCGATGAACTAATCTAATAATGTATGCAAAAATTGTTTGACAATCCTGTTTTTCGTCTCTTCCATCATAGGATTGGGATTTGTCCAGAGGGAACCATGTTTATAGTCTAAGAAGATATTCCCTTCATAAAAACCGATGTCGCAATCGCCCGAACCAATGCCCTGTCTTGCAGCCGCATTTGTTGCATCAAAGATTGCTTTCACCAAATTGGCCTCCGCCATCGTATAACCTTTTTCTAATAATTGCGAAATGACCCTGGTTTTTCTGTCTATATGGAGATCTCTATGGATACCCCACAAAATATCCACCTGCTTCACTTTTAATTCGGGCTTATGTGCCTCGATATATACATAGCCATCATGTCCCACATCCTTGAAATCGCCATCCGGAGAAACTCTGCACCGAAAACTGATCGTCTCTGGATCTTTTAACTTAGGTATATTCAAAACTAGAAAATGAGTCGTAAAAGCCCAACCATAATAAGCATTGAGATCGTAATCGCCCAAATAATCGCGGATACTAAATTCGCGAATCATGAACATATCGGAATCCATTGTGCAGACAATGTCATCATGATGAACCCCGAAATTGTTATAGGCAAATTGGAGAACTTCCCCATGCCGATAGCTGGCAGACCCCTCAGGGGCCTTGGGATCTGGATTATGCAATTCTTGAGGAACTCTGACACACATAATGCCAAGATTTCCACAAACCTGCTCTATTTCTTGCCGCATCTCATCTCGATTGGCGTCATTAAAGAGCATCAACTCAAAATCATCTTTCAAAAACTTCTTTAATCCCTTGTATTGAAGCTCTATAAAATCGGGCCGATTGAAGACCGGAACTATGATTCGCACTTTTGCCTCGAGCTGTTGGAAAAGGAAGAGGCACAACAAAAGAGTGAGACTTGTTCTATTTCGCATAGTGGGCTCCTTTTTCAAAAAGACCCATGACCTTAGCACAAGAAAAATTTTAGTTGATATGAAATTTTTGTTCAGGCTAAATTTTCCTTCTTAAAAATAGGGACTTATACAAATGCTGCGTCAAAAAATAGCCTTTTTCTTTTGTATTTTAGTCTCTTTTGGCTTTGCCGATCCAAGACCTGACAGTCTCCCTTACATATCAGGAGACACCTTCCGCTGTGTCTCCGATCACATTTTTGACGAAGATTCTCCTTCATTAGACCCCGGTAAAGTGAAACCGGGAGACACCATTTTCATCAATCTCTCCCACATCAAGGAGTTCTTCGATCGCTACCACCCCCAAATTCAGTCTCCTTACATTCTCATCAGCTTCAATCATGACCTCCCAGCTCCAGCAGAATACCGCTCTATGCTGGAAGAAGAAAAGCTCATCGCCTGGTTCACTCAAAATCCCGATATAGCTGGGCATCCGAAATTATTCCCTCTGCCCATCGGAATTTCCAATCGCCATTGGAATCATAGCAAGAATCATCCTGAGACGATCTCCAATACGAAGAAATCCCTCCCTCAAAACCCAGAAATAAAATACCTCCTCTATGTCAATTTCGATCCCTTAACAAATCCTCCAGTCCGCAAACCCATTTATGACTATTTCAGAGCCCATGTCCCGTTCTGTACTATGGTCTCCTATCGTCCCTATGCGCAATTCTTATGCGATCTAGCCCAATCAAAATTTGTCTTAAGTCCCCATGGAGGGGGGCTCGATTGCCATCGCACCTGGGAAGCGATGTACATGGGAAGCTTTCCTCTCGTTAAGACCTCGACGCTCGATCCCCTGTATGAAGGGCTGCCTGTTTTAATCGTCAACGACTGGACGGAAATCACCCCTGAATTCCTCGAGGGAAAATATGTCGAAATGAAGGGGAAGAGCTACCGGCTTGAGAAATTGTATTTCGACTACTGGCTTAAAAAGATCCGAGACGTGCAGCGAAAGTATCGCTCGCCCCAGCAGAAGCTGGCAGAGATCGTCGGATGGCTGGAAAAAGAACAATCTCCCATCGAATTGATCCAAAATCTTTTGGAAGAGGTCTGCCCTCAGGAAAAAAGAGTCGCCGCCCTATTGCCCCGCATCGAAAAGGCGCAACTGGAAATGAACGAGAGGGCCAAAGGCAAAGAAACGCCCCTTCTCTCGTTCGTTATTCCCTGTCACAATCGAGAGCGATCGGTACGCGAAACAATCAACTCGATTTATAGCCAAAATTTGACCCTTCCCTTCGAAGTGATCGCTATCGACGATGCTTCTAAAGATCATAGCTTTGAAGTTTTACAGGAATATGAGAGGCTCCATGACAATTTCTTTGCCTTCCGCAATCCGGTGAATTTAAAGGCGCCCGCTAATCGAAATCGGGCTGTGGCCTATGCGCGAGGGACTTATATTTGCAATGCCGATTCAGACGACATCTTTGAGCCCAATACCATTCAACCCATGCTGCAGGGGATGATCGATGGCGGCTACGATGTCGCCATTTTCCAAGAACTCAGATTTTTTGAAGATTATAGATCGACGAATGACGCAAGTTCCTTTTCTCGCCCGGCCAATTCTGAAATCACACTCGCATCGATGTTGCGGGATAACTACATTGGCCTTTGTGCAGGGAATCGAATTTATACGAAAGAAAGTTGGTTAAAATCAGGGGGATGCCTTGAAGCGCCTGGCCATGATTCTTGGATGTTCAGCTATGATTTCATGGCAAACGGATACAAAGGGTATGTTCATCCAGGCAGCGCTTACCGGCATCGCACCTGGTCTGACTCTTCGAATATGTGGTACGACGATCTTCGGAAAAATTTGCACGATGTAGGCCCAAGGCAAGTGGTTCTTGAATATCCAGAGCTGTTATCTCCCGAAGCTCTTTCTTATGTTGAAAACTATAAACCAAATAAAGATCAGTTTATGTCCTCCATCCAGGGGAGGGTTCGTTCAGGGCAGTTTCTTTTAAGCGTGCAAGCTGAGCGCCTCCTCGATGCCCGCTACCAAGAAAACAAGGGGCGCAATGCCGCCGCCCTCAAATCTTACTGCGAGGCGCTCGAACTTCAACCCGAGCTCCCTCTCTCTGTTTATCTTCGCGCTGCACGTGCAGCTCTTCGACTGGAGCAGAAATCCGATGCGTTAAAATTATTGCAAAAGGTTAACCTATGAACAAAATCCTGGCTCTTCTGCTTCCTCTTCTCCTTTTCTCGGAGCCCCATCCCATCCAATTTTCCATTTCTGAAACTAAAATGGTAAAAGAGATTCCCTCTAAGGATAGAGACTTCGCTTTTATGGACCCAAGCGACTTTCGCACCTACATCTACCAAAGGGAATCGGACTATTATAATGGCTATCAACGCTCCTATTTTGCGCTAACGAAAATGAAGGGGGGATGGGACTGTCTGCGCCACTATGAAATATTGGCAAATGGCTGCATTCCCTATTTTCTCGATCTCGAAAATTGTCCTCCAAAGACCATGGCTCTCTTGCCCAAAAAACTCATCTTAGAAGCCATGCATTTGCCTGGTGTCTATCACGGTCGTATCGACCATAATCTTTTCGATAAGGAACGCTACTATCAGATTCTCAATGAGTTGCTCAAATATACTCGCACCGTGCTCACAGCCAAGAATATGGCCAAAACCATTCTCGATACTGTTCAATATACGGGGAAAGGAAAAATCCTCTTCTTAACCGACAATCCTTCGCCCGACTATCTCCGCTGCTGCACACTCATTGGATTCAAAGAGCTATTGGGAGATCGGGTCATCGATGTCCCAAAAATTGAGCACATCTACACGAGCTATCCCCACGATGAGCATGATTTATATGGGAAGGGATTCACTTATACCAAAATCGTCGAGGATTTTCCCATTGATCGAGAAAACATCGAACAGCGGATTATGAACCGAGAATTCGATCTCATCATTTACGGCTCCATTCACCGCGGTCTTCGTTATTACCAACTCGTCCGACAAAGATATAGTTCTCAAAAAATTCTCTATCTATGCGGAGAGGATGCGCATCAATGTAAATTTACCTCTTACACCAACTTGTTCTTACGAGAGAACCCCTATTGAGAAATATATTCCTTCTCCTTTTTCCTTTAGTTGCTCTTTTTGCAGGGGAGAGCATCCAAAATAACCGAGAAGGCAAGCGCATCTTCATCTCTACCGACTCCTCGAAAGAGGCTGTTCCTCTCGAGAGCGCCCTCCGAGCTGGTTTTGAGGAGATCCATGCCATCGATCTCTACGTAGAAGAACATCTTGCAACCATCGAGCGATTTGGGAACCGCCCAAATGTCCACTTATATTACAGCGATTCTCCCCCGATCCTGATCGCCATTCTCTCCTCGATTCAAGAGCCTGTCCTTTTTTGGCTGAATGTATTTCGAAAAACCCCTTTCTCTATATGGGCACAAGAGATGCGTGAGAAATCACCCATCCTCCGCGAACTCGCCGCTATTGGCAACCACCCCATTAAAACGCATACGATTCTCATCGGCGATGCCCACTTGATTGGGACGGCTGCCTTCGACTTTCTCACTTTGAATCAGTTGACTGAGGAGATTAAAACAATCAACCCCGATTATGAGATTACCTCACAAGATAACGGCCATATCCTGGTAGCCAAAGTAGGGAAAAAATAATGAGATCGCTCCTGGGAATTTGTCTTCTCTTCACCTCACTGCTTTCTGCTGAAATCCACGTCATTTACACAAGCGCTCTGATCCCTCGGAATTTTCCAGCCAGAAAAGGGGAGTATCTGAGGAGCTTTAATGCATTAAAGAACTATGGTTTTGATCCTTGGATCATTGAAGCGACCCACATCGACCACTCTTTCTATAACGACATTTCAAATCGCGTTCTCTATCCCCATCAAAATAAATATATGCACAATCTAGGGGCGAATGAACTCCTCTCGATCCGCACCTGCTTTCCCCACTTTTCCTTCGCTGACGAAGATGTCGTGGTCAAACTCACGGGCCGCTACTGGCTTTTCCAGCCAACGCTCTTTAAGATCATCCGCGAGAACCCCGATTATGACGTCTATATCAAAAAATGGTTTGGAAATGGATGGTTTGAATTCACTGGCTGTTTTGCAATGAAGTGGAAACATTTTAAGAAGATGTTCGAAGCGGCCAATCCCGATTCGATGAATAACGATCGAATTGCAATCGAAGAGATTTTGGCTAAGTATATTATCGAAAATAATCTCCACGCCTTAGTCCTCGAGAAGTTGGATGTTTTAGCGAGAATCAATGGAATTGATGAAACCCATGCATATTAAAGGATCCCATGCTTGTTCGTAATTTGTTCATAATGAGTCTATTTGTTTCCAGTTTATTTGCCAAAAAGCATTTCACAGAAGAGAGGCGTCCGAATCCTTATCGTCAGTTTGACGCTCCCATAGAAAGCATTGCGATCGCAAAGCAGTATCTTCCAGAAGATCCCATTATTGTAGAAGCGGGCGCCTATGATGGAAATGAGAGTTGCGCTCTCGCAAAACTTTGGCCAAAAGGGCATGTTTATTGCTTTGAGCCAGTGGAGCGGCTCTTCAACATTACCTCTGATCGCGTTCGAGGCATTTCGAATATTTCTGCCTACAAACTCGGCCTCGGCGAAACTTGTGGAAAGAAAACCATGTATCTCTCTACGGAAGAGGGGCAAGAGTGGGTAGACCGCGTCTCTATGTCCAGCTCTTTCTATCCTCCCAAAGAACACCTCAACTATTCTGGTACTCTCTTTCAAGGAACCGAGGAAGTAGAAATGATCACCTTGGACCATTGGTCGGAGATCCATGGAATCGAAAAGGTCGACATGCTTTGGCTGGATATGCAAGGATATGAGCTTCCCGCGCTAAAAGCGGCTACGACCCTTCTCAAAGGGGTCTCAGTCATCTTAACCGAATTAGAATTTGCGGAGGCCTATGAAGGGCAGCCTCTCTACCGAGAGGTCAAAGATTGGCTCGACACTCAAGGATTTGTCCTAATCGGAGGGAATTTCGATTTTCCTGACAATGCTCAATTTTTTGGCGATGGGCTCTTTGTCCGCAAGGAGCTCTTATTGCCCTAACAAGGAATGGATGAACTTGCCTACAAGCCTATTCTTCGTTTCTACCATTTGCCCTGTTGGACCATTCCAACCAGATCCATGTTTATAGTCTAAGAAAAGATTGGTGTCCCAAAAACCAATATCGCAATACACGTTAGAATTGCGGATGGAAAGGATTAGATCTATTTCCGCGGGAGTATATCCTCTTGATTCTAATTGAACTCCTACATCTTCGGCGGCATTGAGATTCAGTGCTTCTGAGGAACGAACCCCGGCTAAACTAGAGGAACATTTGATGTTCAAGTCGGGATGTGCCTTGAAATAGCCCAGACCATCGCCGCCAGGTTCTTCAAATCCTCCATTTTCAAATTTTGCTCGAAATCCAAAAGATCTTCGATGTTCTAATTTGGGCATATTCATGATAAGAAAATGAACACAAGATCCCGTTATCATCGCATTGGGATCGCCCCATACAACGGCAGCATTTAAATCATAATCTCTCATGTAATCCCGGATATTCCATTCATGAATTAGAAACACATCAGAATCAAATACGGCGACAATGTCATCGTGGTCATATCCATAATTGTCAAAAGCAAATTGCAAAACTTCTCCATGCCTAAAACTGGCTGATGCGCGATAGCAATTTGGATCTATATTGTGAAGGTTCTGCGGAACGCGAATACATGTGATCCCAAGATTTGCGCAAGTCTGTTCAATGGCTTGTTGCATCGGATCATTATCAGCGTCATTAAACATCTTTATTTCATAATCATCTTTCAAAAATTTTTTAAATAAATTACATTGCCATTCTATAAAGTCGGGTCTATTGTAAACAGGTATGATAATCAACACTTTAGCATAAATTTGATGAATGGATAATAAGAACAAACAGATCATCGGGATTTTATTCATTTCCACCTCTATTTCGGAAGAATCTTCGCAACGAGCACATCATTTTTTACAAAACCATCCTCGAAAGAAATCACATAGTCTGGATTGATTTTCATAATGGCATCGACCACAGCAGAAAGGGGGATGTAATCGTAGAAATGGGTGCCAAAAACTCGGACATCGTCTACCAGAATGGTGTGAGTTTTAATAGAATGCGCACCAATCGCTTGGAGTTCTCGAAGTACCGGACAATTTTCTGAAAGATGAAGCCCTTCTCCCGGGCAATGTGCATCCAGCCAAAATAGGACGGGTTCATCGATTAACGGAAGAACTCTTTCGAGAATTTGAGCTGAATCTCCTAAATAGAGGTGGACATTTCTCTCCTCTTTCAATCGAGAAAGCGCACAGTTATATAATTCTGGATTGATTTCGCCAGAATAAATCTCTTCATACCCAGCGAGAATCGCCATGTAGACTCCTCCTCCTCCTGCAGTACCGGTTTCGAAGAATATCCGTTTCCCCTCTCTATTGTTCTTTACCACATTCAAACGGTTGTCAAGAGTAGAGTCATGAAATGCGGAAAGGTTTCCAAACACCTTAAAACCAATAAGAAGGAATGCAAGAAACAGAAATCTCATGAGTGTTCTCCCTATCAAATTGAATATTTATACAGCATACCCTAAAATGAACCTATTCGCAAAGTAGAGGGTTTAGGGATTCGAGAAGATTTTTGAGACCCAGTGCAGCGTGGAGACTCGAAGCCAACTTGAATAAGTTGGCGAGAGCGAACGCTGAAGGGGTCCCCGAAGCGGAACGCTTTGGGGCGCTGGGGCCAAAAAGCTTCCGAAGACCGACGTTATAATTTGCGGATAGGTTCATAGGTCTTTATGTTGCCCATAATCCTATCTCTATTTGTTAGCTTTCATCTTCAGGCGAAAAGTGTGACGCAAATGACAAGCTACCCCCAATGGTGTCTGCAGGCTGCTCAAGATCAATCTATTTTCCAACATTTTCGGAGAGCCGACCCTTGTCGTTGGATTGTGGAGACTGTAGATTATGAACAAGGTCTCACTTACGCAGATGCGATCCTCAAAGAATATCCCTATTTTATTCCCGCGTTTCCCCAAATTGTAGAAGAAGATCGACTGGGGGAACCCGTCACTTGGAATTTTCCTCCGATTGGGACTCTTTCTCCGACGACTTTGCGTTATGTAAAAACTGCAGGCGATTTGCAAAAAGAATTCGGAGATCTGAAAAACTTTCGCATCGTAGAGATTGGGGGTGGATTTGGAGGCCAGTGCAAGATCTTACGCGATCTGTGCCCGTTTAAAAGCTACACAATTGTCGATTTGCCAGAATGCACGCCATTAATTGCTAAATACTTAAGTCAAAATCATGTAGAGAATGCCTTTTGTCTCGATAGCACAGCAATAGATACAGAAAACTCTTATGATCTTGTCATTAGTAATTATGCATTATCCGAGATCGATAAATCAGAGCAGATGAATTATCTGAAAAATATAGTTAATTGTTCATTGCGCGGTTATTTAACCTATAATGATGTCTCGTCGTTTAATGAAATATCCTCCCTAACAAAAGACGAAGTCATTTCATTTCTGACCCAAGAAAACAGAAAAATTAAAATAAGTCCCGAAAATCCTCCTACTGGAAAAGGCACCTTTGTCATTACCTGGGAACCAACACCATGAAAATCCTATTTGTTCTCTTTATTGCTATTTCTTCTCCTTTATTTTGTAAGCCAAAATTATCTGATTATCAAAAGAACATCTATTCACAATTTGGAGAAGATGGAATTATAGAAAAAATTTTCGAGTTGATTGGAACAACTTCAAAAATCGCCATCGAATTTGGCGCTGCTGATGGGTTCGAATGTTCAAATACCGCTAATTTTTGGGCAAAAGATTCTTCCTGGCTTGGCGTTCTGATTGAAAGTGATGTCGAGCGCTTCGATAAGCTAGTTCGCAATACAGCTTCCTATTCCTGCATTCGTATAAATAAAAAAATCGGGATTTCAGAACAAGATTCTCTAGAAGCCGTTCTCGAACCGTTAAAAATAGGAGATCAGATCGATCTTCTTTCGATCGATATAGACGGCAATGATTTCTATATCATGCAAAGTCTTGAAGTTTTACGTCCTAGGGTGATCGTCTGCGAGTACAATGTTTCCATGCCAGCTCATTTAGATATCTATCCTGAACCAGGAAATTATCTGGGCTGTTCTGTGGCTGCATTACAGCGAGTCGCGTCGGAGAAGGGATATTCTCTCGTGGCAATCACAGTGACCAATTGTATTTTTGTTCGAAATGATGAATTTCCCAAATTTTCCGATTTCGATACCGATCGAGAACATATAAGAATTGATGACTACATTTGTTATGTGATCAGCGATTATGCAGGTTCTTATCACGTAATCGGTCGCAATGACTACAAACATGCTTGGGGATGGTCCCAAAAGCCTTCTACCTATCCTTGTTATGGGAGTATTTGCCACATTCCATCTCAAGTGACGAAGAAATCAATTTAATGAGAGTTAATCCGTTACAATAGGGGTAATGGACTAAAATCCAACTAGACCCGTTCCAAGAAAAGTTAAATTCACACTGTTTTCCCTCATCAAAGGAAATCGAGAAAAAATCTTTAATCGCACGGGTTACCCCTTTTTTGTTGTCCCATCCTATCCCATATGTATTATTCATCCGCTTATATCCATTTCTAGGGAGCGGGCACATATGAGTATCGTGAAAGGCCAGAAGACCTTCTCGATTGAGCAGGGGAGTAAAGATTTCCAGTTCCTTCATCGTGTGATCGTAGTGATGGGAGGTATCGATGAAGATGAGATCGGCCTTAATATCCCTATACCTGCTGTTCTTCCACCATGTTTGGAAATTTAAATCATTCATAGCGATGAATTCGGAATTTAGCCTTTTTTCGTACACTTTGGCCGAGCTATCATTTACATCAATTCCAATCAATCGCCCATTCGATGTGGACAAGCCTGCATGAAGCGCATAAGTGGACTCTCCTGATCTCACCCCCACTTCAATCGCGAGTTCCGGCCTTTTTATCGCACAATGGGCAAACAAAGTGGGCAAATGGCTGGAGATATCGGTGTCATGTGCATTTGAATAGATTAAAACTTCTTTGTAGTCCGCCAGTAAATCTGCAGGGATTAAACAGGGCAAAACCAGCGCTTCAAAAGTTTCTTCAGAAAAATGGAGATAATTTTCACACAACAGGGAGTATTTAGTGATGTTTTTCCAAGAGGGATCCCAAATCGCGACAGCATTTTTCAGCTTTTCTAGATAGCTTTTGGTTAATGGCACCTCATCCAAATCTAGAGTTTGGAAGACGATGTAATTCTTTGGGAAATATTTGAACGGGATATAAAACGCATCAAAAATGATATGCAATGCTTCATTCTTTTTATCGAGCTTGTCAATTTTTTCTAACTTTAATCGTTTTGTTGCTTCACTTACGGTTTCGTACTGCTCCTCGTCGCAGTAAACATACACTTTGTCAACATCTAGACAGCTAAAAAAGTCACCAAAGCAATTTACGCTTACAAGTAAGATAAAAAGTTTCACGACCACAAAAATCACTGCTTTTTTAATAGAAAAATTTTATACTTCATAAAAATTTTATCAAATGGAGAATTGCCAATGAAGAAATATTTCTGGATTTTATGTCTCATCACTGCACATCTATCGGCAGCGCCTGAACCGATTCCAGCAGGAGTTCTCGCAAAGATCCAGCAACACATTGCAACTTGCAGCTGGGTCGAAATCTATTACGATGTGATGCCGAAAGTCATCCGTGAAAATCAGTTTCAATCCCTCGTGGAAGTAGGCGTTGCTCTAGGCGGAAACGCCGAGGCGATGCTGCAAAACACAGACCTTCAGAACTATTATGGGGTGGATCCCTATCTCTATAATTTTGACCCGCGCGATCCCTTCAATACGGAGGTGAGTCTCTATAGTCCGCTGGGAGGGAAGCAAAGTTACGAATATTTATACTCTTGGGTGAAGGAGTATCGTTTGGCCCCATTTGGAAATCGCGCCCAATTGATCCGCGATTTTTCTGTTTCAGCGGCAAAGTCTTTTGAAGATGAGTCGATCGACTGCATTTTCATCGACGGAGACCATCGTTATGAATATGTAGTGGCTGACCTGAAGGCTTGGTTTCCCAAAGTGAAGAAAGGGGGGATGATGCTCGGCGATGATTATTGGCAGGAACAGGTCGCCCACGCCGTGAATGATTTCTTTGCCGCAGAAAAGAAGAACATCTTTTTCGTCATCGCAAATTCAGGATATAAAATCTGGGCGATTAAAAAGTGAAGTTGATGGATCTATGTTTATTCGCAACTTATTCATAATCAGTTCTTTCATTTCGATCTTGCACGCCAAGCATGCAACAGAAAAAAAGGCTCCAGACTCCTATGTACTCTTCAGAGCTCCCATTGAGTCGATGACCCTAGCGATGCGCTATCTTCCAGAAGATCCCATCATCGTCGAGGCAGGGGCTTACAATGGACGTGAGAGCTGCTACCTGGCCAAACTTTGGCCCAAAGGGCATGTTCATACTTTTGAACCGGTCGAGCAGCTATACAACATCACAGCCGCCCGCGTTCAATCAATTCCCAATATTACTGCCTACAAACTTGGGCTAGGCGATGCCTGCGGTCTTCGAACCATCTACCTTTCGACCGAAGAGGGAGAGCAGTGGGTCGACCGCGTCTCCATGTCGAGCTCTTTTTATGAACCGAAAGAGCATCTAAACTATTCCGCTACGCTCTTTAAAGGCACTGAAGAAGTCGAAATGATCACTCTCGACCAGTGGGCCGCCCTCCAAGGAATCCCAAAAGTCGATCTCCTCTGGCTCGACATGCAAGGCTATGAACTCCCTGCTCTAAAAGCGGGGACCAATCTCCTAAAAACCGTCTCTGTCATCCTGACAGAAGTAGAGTTTATCGAAGCCTACGAAGGGCAGCCTCTTTACAAAGAGGTGAAAAGCTGGCTGGAGAGCCAAGGCTTCGTCCTTATCGCGGGGAATTTCAAATTCCCTCGAACCGACCAATTCTTTGGCGACGCCCTCTTCGTTCGCCAGGAACTTCTAAAAGAAGAAAATCGCAATTAATTTTGACACGATTGCTCTTTGTACTTAAACAAATCTCCATATTGGGCGATGACCTGATCGAGGACTGCTTTCTTATCGATCAGAGTCACTTTCTTCCCTGCTGCAGCGACTTTTTGCGCTACGGCGAGTTTTTGGGAAGCTTCAATGATTGCCACAGGGGAGTTAGGTTTATAGGAAACATCTTCAAACACATATTCGGAGAGATCTTGCTCTATGAATTTCCGCGCCATGTAATCGGCGTGTTGGTCATTGGCTCGATCCGTGGCGTAAAAAATCACCGGTTCAATTCCCTTCAACTCCGCATACCTGCCAAGACCGCGGTTGTCTCGAGGAAAGCAAGGGCCGCCAAACCCATACCCCGGCCTCAAACATTTCGAACCAATTCTAGAGTCCTTTCCTACGGCCTTTAGAATGGCCCATTTATCTGCGCCTGGCGTCTCATCGGCAATATCAGCGACTAAATTGGCATAGGCAATCTTAGCTGTAACAAAGCAGTTGAGTGCCAATTTCGCGATCTCTGCGCTCGCGACCGACATCCGCTCAATCTGCGGAGCGTTGGGGCAAACTTTTTGATAGATTTTTTCAAGCCGATCTCCCACTTCGCGCGATCCCTCGCCGATGAGCACAATATCGGGAAAGCGGAAGATCTTGATGATCTCTCCCTGCGCGATGAAAGGGGGATTGTAGCTGACGGTCACATCCGTGCAGTCCTTCAGTGCAGGGAGGACATGATTCTGAATATGCCCGGGAAAGAGAGTCGAGCAGATGACGATCTCTTTATTCGCAACGCGGTGAGAATTGATATCGGCAACCAACTGGGTGAGGTAGCGAAAATCATAGGAGTCAACGCCCACAGTTGTCGTCACGGCGATGAGAATCAAATCGGAAAAGGCAAGCCCCTCTACCAATGAAGTCGTCGCGCGGAAATGGCGGCTTTTCTCCAAATAGTCATTCACAAAGGGCTCGGGGGAGCGAAATGTCTTCTCATTGAGCTTTGCGATATAATCGGGAGAGAGATCGACACCCAAAACATGATAGCCCGCCTGTTCGAGACTGAGCGCAATGCAAAGTCCGAGGCGGCCGATTCCAATGACCGTGATATTTTCGCCAAAGAAGAAACAGGGGATAATAAGGGCGAGAATCCATTTTCTCATTTTGCCTCCCTTTGCACTTGTTCTTCAATCCATGGATAAAGCGCGCGCATCCCCATCTCCAGCGACTGTGTCGGCTCCCAGCCGAGGAGTTTCCGCATCAGTTCATTATCGGAATTGCGTCCCCTTACACCCTCAGGGCCGGGAACATTTTCAATGCTCACATTCTTTCCTGCAATTTTGGCAATCATAAAGACGAGATCATTGATCGCAATGCTCTCTTCTGAGCCGAGATTTAGGACCGGAAGCCCTTTCTCCGCTGCCATGAGGCGGCGAAGCCCCTCCAGACACTCATCGATATACAAAAAGGAGCGCGTTTGATCTCCTTTGCCCCAAACCTTGATCACATCGCCATCTCTTGCCTCAGCAATCTTGCGGCAAAGAGCGGCCGGCGCCTTTTCGCGCCCTCCTTTCCAGGTTCCTTGCGGACCGAAGACATTGTGGAAGCGGGCGATCCGGATATCCATCCCATAATCGCGAGCGTAGGCTAGATAAAGTCGTTCGCTAAAGAGTTTTTCCCAACCATATTCAGTGTCAGGCGCTGCCGGATAAGCAGACTCTTCAGAGCATTTAGGATTTTGTGGATCTAGTTGATTTCTCTCTGGATAAATGCATGCAGAAGAAGAATAGAAGATTTTCTTGGCCCCCGTTTTGCGGCACTCTTCGAGGACATGCAAATTGATCAGCGCGGAGTCATACATGATGAGCGCATCGTGATAAGCAATATAGCCCATCCCCCCCATATTGGCGGCCAATTGATACACTTCATCAAAGGAATCCCCACCCAAATCCAATGCTTTCTTGGCTCCTTCCTCCTTTCGCAGGTCGATCACGAGAAATTCATCGGCGCAGCTCTCTCCAAATTCGGGGTATTTATGGTCGACTCCTCTCACCCAGCATCCCGCCTCCTTACACTGTTTCACTAAATGATAGCCGATGAAGCCCCCGGCGCCGCAAACCAACACTTTTTTTTGCTCTGCAGCTAGCGACGTGAGCAAGGCGAATAATAGGATGAAAAGCTTCACGGCACTCCTCCCATTCAAATTTTTAATGGATGAACATCCTATGCCAACTAAAAATTTTATTTCAATATATTAAAAAAATCTTGATTTTTTGACGATGAAAATGAGATCGTAAACGCCTTATGATTTTTGGGGGTTCGATGAGGCAACGAAGATTGTGGTTTCAAACCTTTTTCATTCTTATAAATATGATCGGTTATGCAACAGAAGTTCCCCCTCTCTGGTACGCAGAGCCCGCAAAAGAATGGGAAGACGCACTCCCTCTTGGCAATGGTCGCTTGGCGGCGATGGTTTTTGGCAGAATAGGGGAGGAGAGAATCCAATTCAACGAGGAGAGTCTCTGGTCAGGCGCGCCTCAAGATGCGGATAATCCCAATGCCTTGGTGGTGCTGCCCCAAATCCGCCAGCTCCTTTTTAGAGGCAACTACCGAGAAGCAGAGCGATTGACTCGTGAAAATCTGCTGTGCAGGGGCGGCGGATCGCTTTACGGAACCAGCGCCAACGGCGCCTTCGGCGCCTATCAAACGTTTGGGGATCTCTTTATCACCTTTCCCGATCAAAATAGAGTTGAAAATTACCGGCGCGAACTCGATCTCAATACCGCCACAGTGCGGGTGACCTATTCCATTGGAGATGCGCACTATACAAGAGAGTGTTTCATCAGCGCTCCCGATCAAGTTTGCGTGATTTCCCTAAGTTGCGATCAGCCGGGCAAAATCAGCTTCACCGCAAAGTTAGCGCGTCCCGAAAGAGCGACGATCAGCGCGGAAGGGGACAGCGCGCTGGTGATGCGGGGGCAATTGCCTCCTGGAGAGGGAGTGCGATTTTTTGCAAAACTGCGCGGCATCGCTGAAAATGGCCACTCGGCCGCTTCTGGCGATGCATTGGTAGTCGAAAATGCCGACAGCGCCGTTTTGCTGCTCGCTGCAACGACCGATTTCAAAGGCAAACCACATGAGCAGATCGCAGAGCAGCAAATCGCCTCCGCAGCAAACCGGTCGCTCGCGCAATTGCGCGAAGCCCACACGCTCGATTATCAAAGCCATTTTCAAAGAGTAGAACTCTATCTAGAGGGTCCTGATTTTACCGAAATTCCGACTAACCTACGCCTGCAGGCAATGAAAGAGGGGAGGCTTGATCCAAAGCTGCTCGCGCAATACTTTCAATTTGGGCGCTATCTCTTGATCAGCAGCTCAAGGCCCGGCTGTCTGCCCGCTAATTTGCAAGGGAAATGGGCTCATTTGATCCAGCCGCCCTGGAACTGCGATTATCACACCAATATCAATCTGCAGATGAACTACTGGGCCGCTGAAGTCGCCAATCTCGCCGATTGCCATAAGCCTCTTTTTGAGTTTATCTCCACTCTTCGAAGCCCAGGTAGCCGCACCGCCAAGATTCACTACGGCGCGAGAGGATGGGTCGTCCATCACATCACCAACGTATGGGGATTTACTTCCCCCGCTGAAGATGCGAGCTGGGGCCTTTTTCCCGCAGGGGGCGGCTGGCTTTGCCAGCATCTCTGGGAGCACTATGCCTTCGGCCTGGATAGCGCCTATCTCAAAGAAGTCTATCCCATCCTCAAGGAATCGGCTCAATTCTATCTGGATTTTCTTGTTCGAGAGTCCCGATTTGGCTATCTTGTCACAGCCCCGTCGAGCTCTCCAGAGAATCGCTTTTTTCTTCCCAATCGGCAAGC
>DATIHQ010000055.1:0-26328 GCA_035480535.1 Chlamydiales bacterium | reverse complement strand
TTTTGTATTCTAGCGACGAGAGCATTGTATTGAGATCTAAATTGACCGATTTCCTTTGATATGCGAAGGAGCATTTTATAATGTTTTTCACTGTAATATGGAAGTATTTGTAGCGTGAAATCATCCCACGTCTTTTTGTGTTCTTCAATTTCTGTGATTAGATTCTGCTGAGACCGATGCAAATCTGCCTGCGGGGTTCCTTGTTCATAAGATTGTATCTTTATCGCAAATTGATTCAGGTTCCTCGTTATGGTATGATGTCGACCTAATTGGTTATTTAGGATTGTCTTGTATAGTTCCTGTTCGTATTTGAAACAACTTACATCAGATTCGCTCGCACTAAAATTTACTTTAGTTGCTGACATGTTTTCCTCCTTAGAAAGTTAAAAGGAGGGCAAGCATAAGGGAAAAAGATGTTAAAGGGCTAGATTTTTTTGTGGATGAATAAATCAAATTTTAATATGATTCGTGGTCGCCGACAGGAGGTTCATTATGAGCTTGGCCGAAGAAAGATATAGTGATGATGATAGACCCCTAGCCCCCGAGAGTTTAAAGACCCGTCGCGCTAGAGAGAAATTGCTGCGCCAGTGGGAAGAAGAAAAACTGCAAATCACCCCCAAGGCCATCGCCGATAGCATTGCCAAAATGCACAAGTGGATCGCCGATAATGCAAAGCATCGCGTCCCCATCAAAGAAAAACTGGAGCTGTTTAACCAAAATCGGGATGCCGCCAAATTGAGCAGCAAAGTCGAAGCCATCGCCTCTAAGTTGAGAGTTGATTTAGGCAGGGTGTTCGAGCATTCTTGAATGAAATAGATCCGCGGGTTAATCTGATAGGATGAAAAATGTCATTGACGCCCTCGTTGAGAGGGGATTCATCGACCAGATGACCCATCCCGAACTGCGGGATAAGGTAAAAGAGCCGCTGAAGGTCTACGTTGGATTCGATCCGACGGCAGATAGCCTGCATCTGGGCAACTTGGTCGGCATCATGGGACTTGCCTGGTTCCAAAAATTCGGCCACACTCCTTTTATAATATTGGGGGGAGCGACGGGGCGAATCGGCGATCCTTCTGGAAAAAGCACCGAGAGATCTTTTTTAGACGACGTGACGCTGGCGGGCAATGTCCGGGCGATCGATCACTTTTTTCATCAAGTTTTGAAGGGAAGTCCGAAGCCGGTCATTTTAAATAACAATGATTGGCTGGGCTCGATGTCGTTGGTCGATTTCTTGCGCGATGTGGGAAAGCATTTCCGAATCGGCCCGATGATGGGGAAAGAAATGGTGCGCACGCGGATGGTGTCGGAAGAGGGGATGAGCTTCACCGAATTTAGCTATCAGCTTTTGCAGGGATATGATTTCTACTATCTGCATAAAAAATATGGCGTGACTCTTGAAATGGGAGGAAGCGATCAGTGGGGCAATATCACGGCCGGAATCGAATTGAATCGAAAATTGGGCGGAGAGGCTGTTTATGGTGTGACGTGGCCCTTATTGACGCGGAGCGATGGGAAAAAATTTGGAAAGTCAGAAGAGGGAGCCATTTGGCTCTCGAGTGATAAATTGTCTCCCTATCAATTCTATCAATATTTGGTGCGGGTGTCCGATGCAGATGTGATTCGCCTTTTGAAAATGCTCACGTTTTTGGGAATGGATGAAATTCATGCGATAGAGAAGGAAATGGGCTCTGCTCCTAATATCGCGCAAAAAAGACTTGCTGAAGAGGTGACCCGCTTTGTCCATGGAGAAGAGGGATTGGAGGCGGCGCTTCGAGTAACGGAGGGAATGGCGCCTGGATCTGAAGCCAAAATCACTGGCTCGACCTTGGAGGCGCTGGCGGGAGATATGCCGAGCGCCTCGCTAAAATACGATGAAGTAGTGGGGCAAAAATATGTGGACATCGCAGCGCGCGTGGCGCTTGTTCCCAGTAAATCAGAGGGAGTCCGCCTGGTGAAAAATGGAGGAGCTTATTTAAACAATGAGCGCATTTCTGATCCTACCTTTTCTATTTCTCCTGGTGATCTCATCGAAGGAGCCTATCTTCTCTTAAGCGCGGGCAAAAAAAAACGGATGTTAATCACCATTTCAAAAAATTGATTTGAAAAATAATCAGCAATCGCTATTTTGAACTCGTGAACCCCTTTACATGTAAGCCTCTACGAGGCAGGAAGGGAAAAAATTTAGGATTGGTTCATCAGTGCGAAGTTGGGATTCGCGCTTAGATCCTAAGTGAAGGAGATAAACAGCTTGTCTGAAAATTTAAAAGAAACGGCTAATCGCCAAAGAAGGAGCCCTGATATGGCTACGGTCACAAAGAAGAAGTTGATACAGACCATTTCTCAAACGAAAGGTCTGCATCCAAACGATGTCCGTAACGTCATTCAGGCGTTTCTCGATGCAATGACTGACACTTTGTCTCAAGGAGACAGACTTGAATTCCGCGATTTCGGAGTCTTTGAAGTCGTCGAGAGAAAACAAAAAATTGGACGCAATCCGAAAAATGCTGCAGTGCCAATTGTGATTCCGGCGCGCAAGGCAGTGAAATTTACGCCTGGAAAGAAAATGCGCAAACTTATTGAATAGGTGCCAATTTGATTAGGTCCTATGGAAACATCGCCCATCTCCCTCTCTTCTATGAGCTGCTCTTCAAATGGAGAGGATCCCTGGGATGAGTGCATTCAGTCAGGCTGCGAAATTCTAAATTCAAAGGTGGGAGAAATCCCACCTTATCATAACCCGCGCGAATACTACCGGACTTTACGAACGTACTGGGCTTTCGATCTCCCCGTTCCCGACTCGCTTCTAGCCCACCCTTTTGGAAAACAATTTCCCCCGGCAGTCGCCCTCCTCTATCTTCTGGGAAAACGAAAGACGCCGACGATTTTTTCAAGGGGATCTCAATTTTTAACCTTGCCGGAGCTTTGCCAACTCACGCTTCTTTGGGCCATCGCTGGCAAAGAAGAAGAGGCGCGCGATTTAGGGCGCTTCATTCTAGAAAAAAAACTCTCTCTTTGGTGTCCCGAATCCCACTATGAAGAGGGAAAACTCTCCTATTCACTTCTCCTTCGCGCCTTCTGCCTCCATGGCGGAACCCTAAAGAAACCAATCGATCCCTTCCTCCTCGCCCTCGCAAAAAAGAGTCCTCGTCTCGGAACCTTCGAGAAAGAGAAAAAAGAGATGGAAGCGGCCCTCACCCTCACAGGCGAAGGATCGGGAATGGGATCAATCACTTTCAAAGACATCGAAATCCGCGCCATGGGCCCGCAGCTTTTGCCTCTCGGCCAACTCAATCAATTCGGGATCCACCTTTCCAGCGATGAGCCAAATCCCCAGTGGACCCGCTGCTACGCTCTGCCCGAAGTGTGGATCGAAGTCAAATCTCAAATCGAGGACAATGCTTGCCAGCTTGGGCTCCGTTTCATTGGCTTAGAGGCGGAAAAGCCATTGGCTTTTGTTTTCTACATTCATGCGCAGCAATGTCTCATTGGCACGCAAAGCTTCAAGCCAAAAAGCCTCCATCGCTATGCAGGGGAGGCCCAATCGTTTCTTTTTCAAGGAAAAGAAGGAACATTAAAAATTGAAAGCACGTCTCATAAAGTCCAGCTCATTCCGCTGGCGGGTGAGGGGGGCTTTTGGGACACAGAGTTTATCCTCGCCTTCGAGATCGCTCCCATGAATCCAACCGCCCACTTCAAGATCTCAAGAACCTAGAGTTTGCTTACATACTGGGGCACCTGGATTTATTCAACGCAAAGACGCAAAGAAAAAATAAAAAAATATCTTCTCCTTTGCGCCTTTGCGTTTAAAAGAGGATCCACAGTTTGTTAGTAAGCAAGCGTTTGAAGGGTGACGATGGAGAGGACGCCTTTGTGGTCTGAGGTGGAATTGGGGTCGAAAACCTTGCCGTTGAAGCCAGTGTGGACGTAGGTCGTTTCAATGCTTTCCACCGATCCATTGTTGAGTGCGAGCGTATGGTCGAGCGTGAGGGGCTCGGAAGGGCGATCCCCAACGAGAGAGGCGCAGAATTGGTCCCCGCCCCAGGTTTTCTCGTTTTCGGGGAAGGTGCCTTTGGTGAAGAGATGGCGGTGGGGTGAGGCGCTGAGCTCGGTTTCATCCATGTTGAGATCGCCCGTGAGGAGCGCTGCCCTGTTTTTTACTTGGATGACTTTTTGCGCGATGAGCTCCATTTGCGCTTTTCGACCCTGGATTTCTGGATCGGTTGGGAACTGGCTTGCGTTGGAATGTTGCAGGTGGGTGGCAAAGATGCGGGCAAAGCTGTGCTTGCGGCTCTGGAGGTCGAAGGAGAACACCCCTTTTTCTGATTTTTTGGTTCTGCCGACAAGGGTACTTTTGGGGAACGGAGTGAATTCGGGATTTCGTATGTCATATTTGCTGGCGACGAAAAATCCAGAGGAGACGCCCAAAGCGCGCGGGCCGATGTTGACATAGAAATGGGGATATTCCTCTTTGAGCCTTTTATAGAGATAGCGGGAGGCGTCAGCATCGAAAATTTCATAGAGGCTGACGGCATCGGCATTTTGCATTTTGATCTCATTGATGATCGCATCGATGCGGTAGCGCCACGGCATTACGTTTCCATTGGTGATCGCATAGCCGGCTGGGACGCAACAAACGTTCCAGGAAAGAAGGGAGAACTTGTTTCCCTGTAAAATTTTCTCCTTGTCAGGATTTCCTTTTAGATAGGTGAAAGAGGATTTTTGCACATAGGTAGCTACCCCGCGGATGGCGATGCCGGGCAAGGTCGTAAAGAGGGCAATGTAGGCAAGGACGACGATGGCAATGGCCAGGAAGCATTTTCTCACAAAATTGCGGATCTTGGAATCGGTGGGATTTAGGACCTCGACGATCTTGATCCTGCGGGCAAATTCATGGACCTTGCAGGCGGGTTCAGTCAGAATCGAGGCGGCGCGGAAGGGGAGGAGTTTACATGACTCGTCCTCGCGGGATTCCTCCATTTCAACAAAGGGCAAATCAAGGGCAATTTCCATAGCGGGGAGAGGATATAATTTTCTCTGTTTTTAAGCACGTTTTATCGCTTTTGCTATCATTCTTGCGGTGCGCTCGCCGGATTCGACGGCCCCTTCCATGGTGGCGGAGTGCTCGATGGCGGTGTGTTCGCCGGCAAAGAAAATTTTGTCTTGGATGGGGCGGAAAATTGTCATGACCGGTTCTCCCCAGGAGGTGGTCGTGTCGGCCATGAGGTCGTATTGCGTGGGGCTCCAATTGGAGTAGCTTCCCTTAGAATACTCTTCTTCTTTCCAGTTGATGAGGATGGGGGTTGAAATGGTGAGGGAGGGAAAGAGGAGCTTGAGGGCTTTTTTTTCTTTTTCTACTTTTTGGGTGAGGGTGTCTTTGGAGATGAGCCCTTCTTTCCCGCCGAAGTAGAGGGTCATGATGGTGCGCTCGCGGTTAAACCAGAGGGCGGCGTCTTCCGTGGCTGAAAATTCAGAGGTGAGGTCGTTTCCAAAGGTGATGGGAAGGAGGATTTTGCTGTTGGATCCATATTGGATGTTCTCGATGGCCTGTTTTTGGTCGAGGGGGAGCTGGATGGGTATATCTTTTAGGATGGTGAGGGGAAGGGTGAGGATGAGGTAGTCGGTTTCGATGGGTTGGCTTTTTGCGAAGTGGAGGAGGATGTTCCCTTTTTCGGTTTGGGAGACTTTTTGGAGCGGGGAGTTAAGGTGGATTTTCCCTTTGATCGATTGGGCGAGTTTGTTGATCAGGAGCTCATTTCCCCCCATGATCGAATCATTGAAGTATTCTTTTTTGGGGTGGGCGTAGTGGCAAAATTGATAGCTCTCTTTATAGGCATTCCAGAAAACTTCGAGATAGGCGGTGGAGAGGAGGTGGGAGTCGCTCCCTTCAAATCCTCTCATGCGGATTTCAAAGAGATGGCGGAGGATTTCTTGGTTTGCAAAGAACTGATCGAGAATCTGGCCAAAATTGGTTGCTTTTTCCGCGATTTCTTGGAGTTGGGAAAAGGTGGCCTCATTGGGAGGGGGCGTGTGGCGAAAGAGATCGTAGTAGGTTCCGAGTTGTCCTTTATAGACATACTTTCGATGGGTTACGTCGGCATCGTAAGAGTCGATGTCGAGTTTCATCTCCTTGATGAGCGCTTTGATATTCTTGGCCGGGCCTCCGTCGCGAAAGAATCGTCCGCCCAATTCTTCATAGGCGTCGCCGAGATAAATCGTCTGCACGCGCCCGCCGAGGCGCTTGCGCGCTTCATAAAGTGTGACGGAGTGGCCAGTCTTTTGCTCGATTCGATATGCGGCCGTAAGTCCGGCAAGGCCGCCGCCTACGACCGCAATTCTCATGTGGCTTCCAGGACGTAGTGGAAAATGAGGGGAGCGACGATCGTCGCGTCCGATTCAATGATGAAGCTGGGGGTGTTGACGCCGAGTTTGCCCCAGGTGATTTTTTCATTGGGGACGGCGCCGCTGTAAGAGCCGTAGGAGGTGGTGCTGTCGCTGATTTGGCAAAAATAGCTCCAGAGGGGACATTTTCTTCCCAGATCGACATTGATCAGGGGGACGACGCAGATGGGAAAGTCTCCTGAGATCCCCCCTCCAATCTGAAAGTATCCAAAGGAAGTGTTCTTAGTTTCTTTTTCATACCAGGCAATGAGCTGCGCCATGAGCTCGACGCCCGATTTCACGATTTGAAGATTTTTAAAAGCGCCTTTTAGAAACTGGGCGACAAAAATGTTCCCCATGCTGGAATCTTCCCAACCCGGGACAAACAGAGGGAGATTTTTTTCATAGGCGGCTAAGAGCCAGGAATTTTTGGGGTCTGTCTCATATCCTTTTTCGAGTTTTTTAGAGTGGATGAGCTGATAGAAATATTCATGGGGGAAATAGCGCTTATTTTCTTTCTCCGCTTTTTGCCAAAGTTCTACGAGAAGATGCTCCATCTTGTTCATCGCCTCATCTTCGGGAATACAGGTATCTGTCACCCGATTCTGCAGCTGGCTCTCTTCTTTCTTCGTCAGCGAACGATAGTTGGGGATACGCTTGTAATGGGAATGGGCTACGAGATTGAAGAGATCTTCTTCGAGATTGGCTCCTGTGCAGCTAATGGCGTGCACTTTATCTTGGCGGATCATCTCTGCAAGGGAGAGGCCGATTTCAGCTGTGCTCATGGCGCCTGCCATCGCGAGGAACATTTTTTCGCCGCGCTTTAAAAGATCGACCCAACCTTTGGCGGCATCGACGCAGGCGGCTGCGTTGAAATGCTTGTAGTGCTTGTTCATAAACTTCTGAATAGAGTCCACTTAAACCACCAGATAGGTATAATTATCGAGGATCTCTTTAAATTGTTTTTTCAATTGAGCCGACTCCTCCCCGTTGAGCCGCCCCTCTTTGAGCGCCTTTTCAATGGAGAGGCGAAGTCTTTCCACGAGGTCCTCGGGATCAAATTGCACCCGTTTGAGCACCTCTTTCATCGTATCGCCTAGAATCTCCGCTTTGATTTCCCATTTTCCATTGGCATCGAAATCGATGTGGACCGCGTGGGTATTGCCAAATAGATTGTGGAAGCCGCCGAGGATTTCCTGATAGGCGCCCACGAGGAAAATGCCGAGATAATAGGGAGTTTTATTGGGGAGATGAAGGGGGAGCGAATGTTCCGGTTTATCAGAAGAGAAGAAGCGGTCGATTTTCCCATCGCTGTCGCAGGTGAGATCGGCGATGATCCCTTTTTGCGTCGGCTCTTCATTTAACCGATGGATCGGCATGACGGGGAAGATTTGATCGATCGCCCACACATCGGGCAGCGATTTAAAGATAGAGAAATTACAGAAATAGAGATCGACGAGTTTTCGATCGAACCGTTCGACTTCTTCGGGGAGCTCTTTTAATGTTTTCATCAGAAGATGTTCTTTCACCATCAGCAGATGGAAAATCTGATCGGCATAGGCCCGTTCAGGAAGGGAAATTTCCCCTTCGATGAATTTTTCAAGGATGCTTTTTTTCAGATTGTGGGCTTCGTGAAAGAGTTGCTGGCAATCGAGGGCGCCTGAATTTTGATAGAGGGCGGCGAGTTTCTTGAGGAGAGGATGATTGCTTTCAATGGGTGTCATGTGAGCGATCGGATCGAGAGCCTGGGAGACGCTCATCACCTCTGTAATGAGGACAGAGTGGTAAGCGACTAGAGAGCGCCCCGATTCGCTGATGAGGGTGGGATGGGGGAGCTTTTCTTTATCGCAGATCTCTTGGATCGCTAACACGGCCGTTTTTGCATATTCTTCGGTTGAATAATTCACAGAACAATCGGAGGTCCCCTGCGTCCCTTCATAATCGACCGCAAGGCCGCCGCCAATATCTAGATTTGTTAGAGCGGGACAAAGTTTGGCGATCTCCGCATAGAAGCGGCCCGCTTCGCGGAGGATCCGTTTCCAAGCGGCGAGTGTGGGGATTTGGCTTCCCACATGAAGGTGAAGCAGTTTGACCCAGTGAATTTTTCCCACTTTTTTGAGTTTATCGATCGCCTGCATGATCTCGAAGGCGTTCAGACCGAATTTGGCCCGATCGCCTCCAGAAGAGGCCCATTTGCCACTTCCGCGCGCATGGGGTTTCATCCGGAAGCCGATTTCGATTTCCATTCCCATTTTCTCGGCTGTTTCCAGAACAAGCGGCAGCTCGTCGGCCTGTTCCAAAATCAAGATGGGGTGGCGGCCAATTTTTTGCGCCAGAAGAGCCATTTGGATATATTCGGCGTCTTTGTAGCCATTGCATAGCAAAAGAGATCCGTCGAAATCTTGCAGGGCGAGAACGGCTAAAAGCTCTGGCTTGCTCCCAATTTCAAGACCTAAAGCTTTGGTTTTGCCCGCTTCGCAGATGAGATCGACGATCTGTTTCTGCTGATTTACTTTAATTGGATAGGCGAGATGATAACTCCCTTTATACCCCGACTCTTTTATGGCTCCTTGAAAGGCCCCATAAATTTTTTGAATGCGATCTCGGATGATCCCATCAAAACGGAGTACCACCGGCGGATCGATCCCCCTTTCCACAAGACTCTTAACCAACTCATATAGATCGATTTCCGGCTCGCCACCCCCAGGACGGACAACGACATTTCCCAGACCATTGCAATCGAAATAGGGCCCGCCCCACCCCCCGAGTTTATACAAATGGCGGCTTACGGCGACACTCCACCCCTTTTTCCTCTCCGACGCAGCTTTAGTCTTCATCCCTTCCCCCCTCTTCCTCATATGAAGGAAAAAAATTTTCTACAAGGGAAAAGAAATAGCAATTATCGTATACTGGACATCGTAGTAATAAAGATTTGAATGGGAGTTCGTGTGTCGGTTGCAAGAACTTTTTTGATCGGTGCTGTAGGGCTGTTTGGCGTCATTGGATTGATTGGGTGGATGAAACGGGAGCCAAGGCCAGCTAAGGTGGCTAAGGCAGTTGTCCAAGAAATCAAGATTTCACGCGAAGCGCCGAAACCGATTGTGGTCGTGAAGCCTGCGGCGGCTGTGAAACCGGCAGTTGAAGTCTTTCCTGAAGTGGACCGAATCAAAGAATTATTTGCCCTCGATTCTTCCAAATTGCCCATTGTTGAAACTGTTTCTTACACGAGCCGCGTTCCCTGGTTAAAGGGAAGACCCGCCTGGATTGCCGATTATGCAGCCCATTTTGAAACATCGCGCCATTTCATCGCCCGAAGCCTAAATCGGAAACCCGACTACTTCACTCAAAAAATCTCTCCCGGAGATCGCTTTAACGTCTTTAAGAAAGATAAGAACATCAATTTCCATTTCGTCATCGATCTGACTCGCTGCCGCATGTGGTTTTATTACATCGATATGGATGCGAATGAGCGGGTCTTATTAAAGACCTATCGGGTCGGGATCGGTAAGGCCGATCCGCAGAGTCCATCGGGAAGTTTAACCCCCATTGGGAAATATTCACTAGGCGATAAGATCGCAATTTATAAACCGGGCACATCGGGATTTTTCCAAGATGAGAAGATTGAAATGATCCAGGTTTTTGGAACGAGATGGATCCCCTTCGACAATGAGATTGAGGGATGCACCGAGGCGGCTAAAGGATTTGGGCTCCATGGCGCGCCCTGGGTTCGGGATGCAAATGGCCAATATGTGGAAGATCGGAGCAAAATTGGCAAAGGCGATAGCGATGGCTGCGTCCGCCTCAACTCAGAAGATATCGAAGAAATTTTTGCGATCATTGTGACGAAACCCGCTACGGTGGAGCTCGTGAAAGATTTCCGCGATGCGAAATTGTCAGGGCATGAAAGCCGGAGCGGCCAATGACCACCCTTGCACATGAGAAGCAGATCTTCGAAGTGCAGCAAACGCTCCAGCAGTTGAAGGAGCAGAACCGGAATAATCCGCTCTGGACGAAAGATGAGCTCCTCAAGATGGAGCGGAAGCTGGAGCAGCTCAAAAAAACAGTCTATTCGCAGCTAAAACCTTGGGATCGCGTCTTAATCTGCCGCCATCCGCAGCGGCCCCACGCCCTCGACTACATCCAGAATCTCTCCGAGGAATTTGTCGAGCTCTTTGGCGATCGAACCTTCCAAGATGATCATGCCATCGTGGCGGGACTGGCCAAGATCGATGGACAGAAATATGTCGTCATCGGGCAAGAGAAGGGAAAAGATACAGAAAGCCGTATTTTCCGCAATTTTGGGATGTCCCATCCTGAGGGATATCGAAAGGCGATGCGCTGCATGCGGCTCGCCGCTAAATTTAAGCTTCCTGTGATTACATTGATCGATACGCCGGGCGCCTATCCCGGTCTTAGCGCAGAAGAGAGGGGACAAGGCTGGGCGATTGCCCAAAATCTTTGGGAAATGGCTCGCCTCCCGACGCCGATTTTGGTGATCTTGATCGGCGAGGGGTGTTCTGGCGGCGCTTTAGGAGTGGGAGTGGGAGATGTAATCGGCATGATGGAGCACTCTTACTACTCGGTGATTTCTCCGGAAGGATGTTCTTCGATTCTTTGGAAAGATGCGGGGAAAAATGAGACGGCCGCCGCCGCATTGAAAATGCATGTGGAAGATCTCCTCGAGCTCGGCATCGTCGATCAAATGATCCCAGAGCCGATGGGCGGGGCTCATCTCGATCCAAAAGTGGCCTTTGCCAATGTGAAAACGTTCATTAAAGAGCAGTGGATGGCCCTAAAAACGGTCCCTTTGAGCACTCTTTTAGAAAATCGCTACCAAAAATTCCGAAAAATGGGCAAATTTGAATCACAGGATAATATTGTGATTCATGAAACTCCTTCTTATAGCAGCGATTCGGAATAGCAAGCACCTCACGCTGGCTATTCTGACTTTCGTCACCCTTCTTTTCTTGACCATGGCCAATCAATGCGAGATGTTTTCCGTCGGGCTTATGGCCAATACGGGAGCCGATTTCTTCACCCTTTTTAGTCCCGAAGGGAAAAAAGTGAAGGATAAAATTCATCTTTCCGAAGTCGTGAAGAGATGGGATCAGATCGATCACAATCGCGACGGGTCGATCAGCAAGCGGGATGCGGCAGCCTCCATTGCCCAAAGAAAAGATACAAATCCGCTGAGCTGGATCATGCATAAGGTTGCAGCTCATTTCGATTTTGAACAAAATTTTTCGCTTCTCATTTGGATTCTCATTTCGGTGGCCTCATTTAAGGCGGTGACTCTTTTTTCAGCCCGCTATGTCACGCAGCTCCTGTCCATCCGGGTCACGCGCGATTTAAGACAGCAATATTTTGAGCACATCCAGTCGCTGCCGCTCAGTTTCTATCAGGAGCAAAATTTGGGGAGCCTCTCCTCGCGCGCCGTGGGCGATGCGGGACAAATCGCCTCTTCGCTCAATTCCTGTTTGACCAACTATCTGCAAACTCCCTTTACCGTTGCATCGACTCTTCTCGCCTGCTTTTATCTCTCTTGGCAGCTCTCCCTCATCATCTTTTTGGGGCTGCCCCTCATTATTTTTCCTGTCGTCTTTCTCACGCGGCAAGTGAAGAGGATCTCTCGCCAGCTGCAGAAAAACCAAGAGACATTTACCTCCGTCCTCCTCGACTTTTTGGCCGGGATTCAAACAGTGAAAATCTTTGCCATGGAGGCATTTTCTCTGCGGAAATATAAAGAGCAGAACGATCAAATGGCTGTTTTGGAGAGCAAGAGCGCCAAGTATGGCCTGCTCACCCGTCCCGTTCTTCATTTCATTGCCACCGGTTGCTTGGCGATCGTCGTTCTCTTCGGCCTCTATACGCTTCACATGACAGTGGGCCAACTCCTGATGTTTTGCGGTCTGCTTCATCTTTTTTATGAGCCTGTCAAAAAATTTGCAGAAGAAAACGCGAACATTCAAAAAGGAGTCGTTGCGGCCGAACGGATGTTTGAAGTGCTCGATCTAAAGCCCCAAATTGCAGACGATGGGGCGATTGATCTCCAAGGCTTTAAAAACCTCATTGAATTCGACCGCGTCTGGTTTAAATATAAAGATGAATGGATCATCCGCGATCTCAGCTTTACGATCCGGCGGGGGGAAGTGGTGGCTATTGTGGGCGCAACTGGCGCCGGCAAGTCAACCATCGTGCAGCTCCTTCCCCGCCTTTACGAAGTGCAAAAAGGGGAAATCAGGATCGATGGGATCCCTCTCAATGCCATCCGGCAGAAATCGCTTCGAGAACACATTGCCTTTGTTCCGCAAAGGCCTTTCCTCTTTTTCGACACCGTTGCGGAAAACATTGCCTTTGGGCGTGAGTTTTCGAAGGAAGAGATTGAGGATGCGGCGCGGAAAGCCTTTGCGCATGAATTCATCGATGATCTCCCGCAAAAATACAACACGCTTCTCGCCGAAATGGGGAAAACGCTCTCCGGCGGCCAGCAGCAGCGCCTCGCCATTGCGCGCGCGCTGGTGAAAAAGGCGCCGATCCTTATTTTTGATGAGGCCACCTCATCGCTCGATGCCATTTCAGAAAACCGCATCAAGGCGGCGATGCGCGAGCTCCAGGGGCACGTCACGCAAATCCTCATTGCGCATCGTCTTTCTACCATTGAGCATGCGGACAAAATCATCTTCCTCGACCGCGGCCGCAAGCTCGCGGAAGGGAATCTGCATCAATTGTTGGAGACATGCTTGCCCTTCCGCATTCTGTGGGAGACTTACCACCATTCCGAAGTCGCCCCGGCATAATCACCACAGAGGGAAAAATAGCCGCTTCGCGGGGGCGGGGGAGGCCCCCAGCATCCCCCAGTTTTTTACCACGGAGAGCACGGAGGGACACGGGCGGGGGAGGCCCCCGCACCCCCAACACAAACAGACTTATTTGGCAGGCCACGGAGAACAATTAGTTTTCCTCCGCGATCTGCTACATACGGCGGTTGCTATTTGGGGGTGCGGGGCATCCCCGCCCGTGCTTCTCCGTGCTCTCCGTGGTAAAATTTCTTCTGGGGGTGCGGGGGCTTCCCCCGCCGCCGTTTCGGCGGAACTCAAAAAATGTGTTGACTTTGTGGTTTTGAATGAGATATGAGGGCTAGCTCGTTTTCATTTCGGCGGCACAATGTCTCTGTTTTATAGCGAATTGCTCGAACTCCTTAGAAAAGATGAACCAGGTTTGCGGAAGAATTTAGGACCGATGGCTGCAGATGAGCCGGCCCCTTTAAGCGAAATCATCGAGGGGTATGGATATTTGTTTGGAGAGGGAGGCGTGGGTTCGATCGAGAGGAGATTGATGGAATCACTCTCGATGAAGGAATTCGGAGAATTGGGACTGCTGAAGTATTTTCCGAGGATTTATAGGGGGTTGCCGAGGGTGTATAGGAGGGAGCGGCCGGGGGAAAATCACATTAAGAAGAACTTCACGAATTTGCAAGGATTGAAGCGGCTGGCAATGGATAAAGCGTGCTTTAGCTTGTATAAGATGTTCGGAGTGGAGGGATGTAGAGTTTGTTTGTTCACGTGGGTGATGCAGGATGGCCTTGGCGATTTCATGGCAGGACTGGAAGTGAAACGGATTTTGGAGGAGCGGCTTGGGGGATTAGAGGTGGATTGGGTCGTGGTGGGGAAAGGATTGCCGAAAGTTGAGGGATGTATTGTAGTTGAAGATCCACTTGAAGTGCTGGAGAGGATGAGAGAATGCGATCTGATTTTGCAAATGCCCACGTTGTATCCAAAGACGGGGGAACTGATGGAGGCGATGGGGAAAATTGAGTCGAGAAGGGCGATGCCGCGGATGGAGATTTTAGGGGAATATGGCTTTTTAGAATCGAGCTGGTTTCATCCAAAGAGCGGAAATCGCTCGTTAGGTTTGCACTTTCTGGAAAAAGGGATTTTGGTTAGGGGCGGGAAAAGGGGCGGCGAGCTGAAAAATGAGCTTTTGAAGGAGTGGCTCATAGAAGAGAGGCGATTTTATTTGGCCTACTTGACAACGCGGGTGGGAGGGGCAGTCTATCTTCATGCGTTGCTGAAGTCATTGGAAGGGGATGAAAAGGGAATCGATATCTGCGTGCCCGATTTGGGATGGTTCATCGACCATGTGGAAAAACAAAATGCGTTAGGCGAGGCGGTGATCGAGGGAGATTTTGGAGTGCAGTCGATCGAGGTCTATTTTGAGGGGCAGATTCATTCGATTGGGTGCGCGCCTAGGGGAAAAGTAGTTCGGTTGCTCTGTCCGGGTAGGATTTCAAATGAAGATTTTCAAGTTTTAGTGGGAATGAGCGGCGATTTTATCGCTGTTCGAGGAGATCAATCGTTTTCAGAAGTTGTTTCGGCAAATAGAGGTTTTTTCTACGATGGGCGTGAACATGCCCGTTATTTCATGAAAGATCTCTTGGCTTTGGCCGAAAATCGGATTTGGCCTTACAAGAAGACATTGACCTGTTTTCGGGGAATGAATAAGGCATTTCTCCATAATCTACCTGCAGATGAGGGAGAATGGGTCGATGAAACATTTTTTCAAGAAAAGGAACCTTGGCTGCAGGTGGCTTTGGAAATGGGAGAGTCGCTCAAAGATCCAGAGACGATAGCAGGCTATAAAATGCTCAATCGAGTAATGGCTGAAGAATTATCGGCCAATGACTTTATCTGTCATTTAGTGCAGCGGGGACTTTGCCATCAAAAAAGACCCGAAATCGCTCAATTAGAAATGGAGCAGATTTCTTCTTTCACAACTTTCATTGAAACTTTGAGAAAGGCGCTTTAGTCGAGCCCGAGCCCGCGTGCGAGCCCGAGCCCGATTTTATTGAGTCCACAAATCGTGTACGCGCACGGGCTCGGGCTCGTATTTGCCTAACACTTCCCTTGCAAAAAAGCGGGGAATGTGGGAGATGGAGAGGAAAGGGTTGTTTATGCATGGCGATCTTTATGCCCAGATGGGAAAGCAATTGCGATTGCTTTTCAGGGACTTGCACGATGGAAAAATGCAAAACATTGAGCAGGAAATGGAAAAGATCATGAAAATGGCCAAAGAGGTAGGCGGGCCGCTGGAAAGGGAAGCCAAGCAATTGCAAAAAGATGTGACGGCTTTTATGAAGCAACCAGATGATCCTCGAATTGGGGATGTGATGAAACGACATGCATTGCGCTTAGAGCAGGAAACAAGAGAAATATGACAAAAGTCGGCGAAGGAGAAAAAGTTCCAAAACCTACCGTTGAGCAATATCATAAAGATGTAGATGCAAGCTCTCTTAAATTCCTGAATGCGCTGGGAAGCTATAATAATGGCGAGGGTTTGACCTCAGAGGAAAAAAGTCATCTCAAGGTCATTATGGATCAACAGTTAGAGATCATTCGCGCGGCAGTGAAAGAGCTGAAGCGAGCAGGGATCTATAAACAAGAAGTGAAGGTCGAAAACGACTACAAAGAATATATGAATAAGGGGACGCCTGAAAGCTTTGCGGCCCTAGAACACGATCTAACGACTCTGAGAGATTACAACCAATTGCCTTAGGGACTGTCTAAAAATAAGTTGAACCATTTCGCGGCCATTATAACAGCTCATCTGTCAGACGGCAGTGACTCGGCTATATTGCTTGAACATTGGCCTCGTCATTGCCGCAGACATCTGAGCCGTTCTAAGAACCGCTAAACAGTTCACTTTATTCTTAGACAGTCCCTTAGTCGAGGATTCGGCTGTGATGGCGGAAAGAAAACCCCTCCGATTTTATCTTATGATTTGAAATCCGCTTATTGCCGCTATGAAGAGAGGTGAGAGAGGGATCCCACTTTACTTTGGGGAGTCTGAATTTATGGGAGATGAGATCGTAGAGTTCTTTTCGAGTGGGATGATCGTCATCCGCCACATTGAAGATCCCTTCGAGGTGATGGCGAAGAGCATAATCAATCGCTGAAATGCAATCGTTCTTGTGAATCATATTTGTGTAGTGTTCGCCAGTGCCTGGAAGGGTATGCCCCTCGAGCTGGTGAACCCGCTTCGAGAGCTCGCGGCCCGGGCCATAAATTTCTGCCAGGCGAAGAATGCACACATGCCAGCCCAGATCTTGGAGGGAAAGATACATTTTTTCAGCTTCTGTAAGAAGGCGGGCTTGCTCTGCTTTCGCATGTAAATCGCTTGTTTCATCGACCCAAAGTCCATGGTGATCGCCATAGACAGAGGTGCTGCTTGTGTAAATGAGATGGAGCGGCAAATCCATTTCAAGGGCGAGATGGCGAAAGAGCTGCGCTGTATGAAGATAGGCGCTTTCATAAACTTCAGGATTGTCAGCAGCTACTGTGACGAGGATGATATCATTGCCAGCCAAAAGGGGAACTAGCTCCTCTTCATCATTCCCTTTGAGCACGAGCGCTTTTTGCGCGACCTTGGTGAGTTCAGGAAGGCGTTCCGGGCTGCGCGTCGTCGCCGTCACATGATGCCCTTTTTTGGACCAAAGAGCCGCGATTTCAGATCCGATGTAACCACATCCAATGATTGCAATATTCATGAACCTACCAAGAGTCCAAGTTTTTGGAAGTTGTCTCGTAAGATGGAATTTTCTTTTTTATCCAGTGCCCCGTTTTTGGAGAGCCATTCCACATAGTCCCTCGGGATATCGGAAAGGGGCTTGCCCGCATGCTTGCCAAACGGCATTCGAACGACTTTCGGCTGCTGGCTTAAAAGCTCCAAGATTTTCTTCATGGAAAGATCGTCTACCATCTTGCTAAAGATCTGATAAAGAACAAGCACATCGTCGAGCGCGCGGTGGGCCTGATTCGATTCAATTCCATACGCTTCCCGTAAAAATTGAAGGCTGTGGCGGGGAAGATCGCTTCGATACTTTCTCGACCACTTGAGGCTATCGATAAAAATCCAAGTTGGCATTTTTAATCCCGCCCGCTCCATCTCTGCCTCTAAAAATAACTTGTCAAAGGCGTCGTTATTGTGGGCAATCAGGACGACTTCGCCCGAGCAAAACTCCATGAATTGGGAAAGCGCCTCTTTGATCAGGGGGCTGCCCGCGACCATTTCATCGGTGATGCCCGTGATTGCCGTCGACTCCGCGGGGATGGAGCATTCCGGGTTGGTAAACGTGCAGAACTTCCGGTCCAATACGGGATCGAAGGCGGCGATTTCAATGATGCGATCCTTGCCCGCCCTCACCCCAGTTGTCTCTGTATCGTAGTAAATAGGTCTCAAATCTGCCATAGCTCACCCTAAATAGTCGTTTCATCAAATAGGATTTTGACTTTTTCCTCAAGAAAGATTGAGGATGGGGCACCCAGGATACCTGCAAAGTCCATTATGGCTACAACAGAGCACAACGATGGAAACGATATAACGATATAACGATGAAAAAAATAAAAAATTCCTATCGTTCAATCGTTATATCGTTTCCATCGTTGATCTTGTCTTCGGCAAGAAGACTTTGCAGGGATCTTAGGGGCACCGTTCTCAAATTATTATTACTAATAGCATAATTAATACTTTAATATATAAAATTATTATGTTTTTATATATAATACTATTTATTATGACATTTTTAATTCATGCTATTAGCAGCTGCGGCCCAAAGTTTTCTCAGGCGAAGCAATTTGTAAAAAATCATCCCATTAAAGCAGCCGTCGGCGCGGCCGCTGCTGTGGCTCTGGGTGCTTATGCTATTCCTGCAGTTTCGGCATATATAGCCGAAGCTTGCGCCGCCCCCGCAATTCCCATCTTCCTCGGCTCTCAAATGTTAGGTCGATTCTTTTCCAAAACACCCGATCCTACCCTCTGTCAAAAAGCAATAGAGAGCGTCTCTTCTGTTCTAGCAACTGATATTGTTCCTTCTGTCATAATAGGCGCTATTGCGGGGATGTCTTCAGGATATCTGCTTAGAAACATATTCTTAGCCCTAGGTTCCTATAAGAAGGAGAAGACTCTGGCGAGGGACTTTGATCCAATCTTTAGGGATCGAATCGAGAGGACTCCTGCGCCGATCTATGACTTTATAACTCATGGGACACTTCTTCATGCGCTGGATAATAAAAGATTAGAATGGGAAAGGCAGGAAAATGACAAACTCACATTGGGAGAGCAAATAAAAAAAGGATTTATTAGCGGGATCGTAGGGATGGTTGAATCAGTGGTCCTTTTCTCCTCTATTGCTAAAATTGGCAATCTTTTCTTTCATGCAACAAGTGCTTCAAGATCGGCGACAAATTTTGAGGCCATAGTTGCGGGCCCCGCCCTGGAAGAAATGTCTTTCCGAGGTTATATCCAGGAGTGTATTCCCGGTTCTCCTGTTTTTAAAGTGTTGCTATCGAATGATCTATTTGCGGCAGTGCATTGGCTAAACCCAGGGAATCCTCTGCTGCAATGCATGAACATTCTTCTCTTCCCTAGACTTTCGATATTGTATCAAACTACCGGAAGTTTGGTTGTCCCACTCGTTTCCCATATGACAAATAATGTGGTGGCAACGGCGTACATTGCAGCCCATACTTTCTCTAGAGATCTCTTTAGTCTTTGATTATTACCGGCTCAAAGGCCTCAAGAAACTCTTCAAAATTTCTCCCCCTTTAGGTATTCTGGGAGCTGTTTTTTGAGGTGAATGATGAAAAGATGTCTATTTCTCGCTCTTTTAGCTCTAGCAGGTTGTTTTCAGACCTATAGCGATGACGACGATCTAAGAACCGTCCCCATTACCAATAACCCCCATGTAGTGCCCAATTATGGCAGCGGGTTGCCAATGGTCGGGGGATCTGGCCAAGGTCCCAATTGAGCAGGTGCAAATAAAAATGCTAGAGCAGAAAGCTCAAGATTTTTCGAGCCCGAGCCCGAGCCCGCGTGCGTACCCGATTTGTGAGAGCGCTGAGATCGGGCTCGGGCTCGCACGCGGGCTCGGGCTCGAAAGCAACTCCCTTGACAACCGGCCAAATTTGGGATATTCTGAGGATGGACCCGGGGAAGCTTGGATGAGTAAAAACGCGTATCATTTCTTTCCCAGCGATCGGAAGAAAATCATCGCTGAATTAGGCAGAGAAAAGCTCCTTAACGCATTGAAAGAGATGCTCCTCATCCGGAATTTTGAGATTCGGGGAGAAGCCGCTTATCAGCAGGGGAAGGTGGGGGGATTTTATCATTCTTACACCGGCCAAGAGGCCATTCAAGTGGCTTGCGTGGCGGCTGCTGGCACAAAGCACTGGTACACAACGACTTATAGATGCCACGCCCTGGCTTTGCTTTTGGGGACAACGCCGCGAGAGGCGATGGCTGAACTTTATGGCCGAACGACGGGGGCGGCAGGCGGGCGAGGCGGATCGATGCACTTGTACGCCGATCATATGCTGGGGGGCTTGGCCATTGTCGGGGGACATGTGCCGATCGCGACGGGGGCTGCTTTTACGATTAAATATCTCAAGCAAAAAGGGCTTGTGTCATTTTGTTTTCTGGGAGAGGGGGCTGTCGTTCAGGGAGCCTTTCACGAATCGCTCAATATGGCTTCTTTATGGGACTTGCCTTGTCTTTATGTGATCGAAAATAACCAGTGGGGAATGGGAACGGCCGTTAGCCGCGCCGTTTGCATCCAGCCGATCGCAGAAAAGATGGCGCCTGCCTATAACATGAAATCCTTCACTCTGGATGGCTCTGATTTTTTCAACTGCTATGCGGGATTTAAAGCGGCGCTGAAAGAAGTGGTTGAAACGGGGCGCCCCGTACTCATCGAAGTGCTGACAGAGAGATTCCGCGGCCATTCGATTTCAGATCCCGCTCTCTATCGAACCAAAGAAGAACTCCGCGAAGTGATGGAAAAGCAAGACCCAATTCTCATCCTGCGCAATGCGCTCTTTGAACATCAGATGCTCACCGAAGAGCAATTTCAAGAAATGGATAAAGAACAAAAACAAATTGTTCTCGATGCGATGAAATTCGCAGATGAAAGTCCCTGGCCCGATCCCATCACTCTCGAAGAGGGCGTATTTGCCCCAAAGGAAAAAAATGGGTAAACAGATCATCGAACTCCGCGAAGCGCTGCGGCAGGCCATGGATGAAGAGATGACCCGCGACTCCCGCGTTTTCATCATGGGAGAAGAGGTTGCCGAATACAATGGCGCCTATAAAGTCACGAAGGGAATGCTCGATAAGTGGGGACCGGAACGAGTGATCGATACGCCCATTTCAGAGAATGGATTTGCGGGGATAGCGATTGGCGCGGCGCAAACGGGTCTTCGCCCCATCATTGAATTCATGAGCTGGAACTTCTCCTTTGTCGCAGCCGATCAGCTGATTTCCAATGCGTGCAAAGCCTACTACATGTCGGGCGGCCGTTTTAAAGTTCCCGTTGTTTTCCGCGGCCCCAATGGCGCCGCGGCCCAAGTTTCCTGCCAACACTCCCACTGCGTCGAGGCGATCTATGGCAATCTCCCTGGCTTCATCGTCATCGCCCCCAGCAATGCCTACGATGCAAAAGGGCTCTTAAAGTCTGCCATCCGCTGCAACAACCCGGTGATCTTCCTCGAAAACGAGCTCGACTACGGCGACAAAATGGAGATCCCAACGGAAGAATATCTCGTCCCCATTGGCCAGGCAAAAGTAATTCGCGAAGGCAAAGATGTCACGCTCATCTCCTATTCGCGCATGCTAAAACACTGCCGCGCCGCAGCCGATGAACTAGCTAAAAAGGGCATCCAAGTGGAAATCATCGACCTCCGCACCGTCAAGCCCCTCGATCTCCCCACCATCCTCGCCTCCGTGCGCAAAACCCACCGCGCCGTCCTCGTTGAGGAAGGGCACATCTTTGCCGGCATTTCCGCTGAAATCGGCTTCCAGATCCAGGAGCACTGCTTTGACGATCTCGACGCCCCCCTCCTCCGCGTCTGCCAGCGGGAGACCCCCCTTCCCTACTCCAAGCCCCTCGAACAAGCCTCTATCCCCAACAAAGAGAGGATTCTCTCCGCTATTGAAGAAGTTCTGGCTTAAGAGACTGAGAATAAGTCGGTTAATAGTTAGTTTGATGTAAGTATTAAAATCTTTATAATTATTAGGAATTATTGTATAATTATTGGTAATTATGTCACAACCAATAGCTGCAATTCTTAATTCTCCTGTAGATCATAACGGAGCTCTCGACCCTTCGTTAGAGAGATTCCAAATTATGAAAAGGGTTTTAAAGAAAACGGGTCATGAGATTTTCTTAGATTTTCAGTTTTTAGATATAGAATCTTCCCTAGAAAGGATCTATCAAAAAACGAACCGGCTGATCGACAAAGTGTTTTTCTGGGCCCATGGGGCTTACAGTGGTTTAGGATTCAAAGATGGAGCCGGCCGCATTTATACTATCCGATCCATTCGAAAAGACCATTTTAGGCGCGTTTCGCCGACGGGCACGCTCTATTGGTTCTCCTGTGAGGTCGGTTTTCCAAGAGGATTCGCCGAGTCTCTAGCTCGAAAAACAGGACTGACGGTGATCGCGCCTCCTTTTTGCCCTCGTACCTGTTCATTGTATCCTAAGGGCGATCGGCTGCTCATGGAGTTTAGAGGAGGTTTCTCTGGAGGAACCATCTATCATAAAGGAGGTCGAGAAGAGATCCCGGCCAATGGTTCCTTTTCCTATGAAGAGAGCCTCCTAACTGGAGATGATCCCTATCTTTCTGCATTGATCCGTCAACGCAATGGTGGCGATGGAGTCAAAGCTTATAATTCTTTTTTCCTAGCGGCCGAACAAGGAGATCCCGATGCTAATTTCAAATATGGGGCTATGCGTGAGTCGGACGGAAATCTAGATGAAGCCATCCAATATTATAAAAATGCGGCCAAAGGTGGGAATGAAGAAGCCATTTTGAAATTGGGCGAATGGGTGATCGATCGGCAGGAAAAAGATGAAGAAATCATTGGCCTATTAAAGGAATCTGATTCTGTTTGGGCAAAAAATCTCTGTGTCTATTTTATGCACAAGAACTGGATTCCAGAAGATCAGGAATGGATTCGGGAAAACAATTCTCCTTATATTCAAGGTTTGATTGCATTTGAAAAAGGAGAATACAGCAAAGCCCGTTCCGATCTCTATTCCCTATTCGCGAATGTCAATTCCGATCCAAATTCACCTTTCAAACTCGGTAAATACTACCTTGGAGTTCTCAACGAAATGGGTTGGGGAGGGAAAAAGGATCATCCCTATGTAAAATTGCTCTATAAAAGTTGCGTGGACCTGGAAATCGGTAGGGATCGAAGGGGGAATTTTTTCTGTTCCAGTGCCCTTGATTCTTTGACGAAAGGAGATCTGAAAACGGCCGAAGAGGAGTTATGGAAGGCCAGAGGATTGGGGGTTTCAGTTCCCTCCACTTGGCTTAGGCTGTTTTATGCTGAAAAGCAGAAGGGAGTGAAAGTAGAAGAGCGCACTCAGATCCTCTCCTTTGCAGCTGAAGGGGGGCTCAAAAAAGCCGAACTCGAGCTTGCAAAGAGCTATTTAAAGAAGCGTTTGAATTCTTATCCCAGCGACCCAAGGGACGGCCTTAAGATCGTCGAAGAACTCGCAGCTAAGGGATATTCTCCAGCGAAAGAATTTCTTCCCCAGGCTGAATTAGCTCTTGGTAGGGCATGGTTTGAATTTTTTGGTAAGGAGTCTAAATATGGTTGGTCGCACATTGAAAAAGCAGCACAGGGCGGAAACGCCGAGGCCATAAAACTCCTTAAGACTCAGCCAATATCAACATAGAATTTATTTGAAAGATTTAATTGATCTTTATTACTTTTCTTGCTAAACTATCTGCAATTAATAGGAGAAAACAATGGCTACTACACCACCTACAAAACGTTTGTATTTTCAATTAACAGAGAGCCAAGAGACACGAGCCTCAGAGAAAGAAGATTCCAAAAAATACGTAACCTATTCCAGAAGAATCTCTCCTTCTGCACCCCATAAAAGAAGGGCGACTGCTGGATCTCCTGTAAATCTCTATCCGACTTCTACCGCCGCTGCTGCTGTTGCGAAACCGATGGGGAGCCGAGAAGTGATCGATCTCACACGAGACACCTCTAGTGGTTCATCTAGCTCAAGCAGTTCTCAAGGGGCTGGATCTATTAAAATAGAGCTTGAAGAAGATCTTTATACAAGTGGGCCTGCTGAGAGTTCAGATCCAGTGAAAGATTTAATAGGTTATTTATCCACAGTGAGGACTTTTCCCACGGATGGGCAACTTCCAGCCCTGGAGAAAATCCATGGACATTTCAGCGCATTGAAAGGATTTCACAGGACGGTAGAGGGTCCTGGAATCGAACCGAGTGTAAAGGCACACTATTGGTTTCGATGTGCGCAGTGCTACGCCTATGAACATCTTGCTTATAAAGAACAAAAGCAAGCCGATACAGCCAAAAGAAAGCTCGATAAAGCGATTCATTTCCTACATAAAATGGATCTGACAAACCCTCCGTCCCCTTGGCCGACTTATATTCTTTCCCTTGCGGCCGTTTTGTACCTCCGCAGGAACAATCCAGAAGATGAAAGCTCTGTGAGCGATGTGACGCTGGCTTTGCTTTGTCTAGATCGACCCTTTGGCATTGCAAATTCCCCTTCTGTCAGAGCGCCGCTTTATTACTACATGGCTTTGGAGTTCCAGAAAATAGGCCGGAATGACGACTACATCGAGTTCTTAAAAAAGGCAAAAGAGCAGCCTTTTATGGATGATAAGAATCTCCTTGAGGCAATCGACACATCTCTTTCGCAAGCTCTGCATGAACAAAGTCTTCTAAAAGGGGGAAAGTAATATGGCTATTATCGACACATCTACACTAAAGATCTTGATCGAATCGAAAACTCCCTTTGTCCTTTTGGATGCGAGGAGTGTTAAATGGGATGATGGGCAAAGAATTCCCGGCGCGCAATCGCTACCTAACGACGCTCCCGTTGAGCAATTGACCCGCCTGAATAAGAATTCCCTGATCGTCGTCTATTGCACTCACTCAGAATGTGGCGCCAGCGGAAGGCTCATCCACCGGCTCAACGAATTGGGCTATCCCTTCGTTCTTAAGTATGCCGAAGGGATCCAAGAATGGATCCAGCAAGGACATCCAATCCTAAAGGAACAAGATGAGCATTGCTAGCCAAGTTTTTGCCCACATCGACAGAACCTTAGAGCCAATCAAAGACCCGGCAATCTTTGAGTCTGCCCTAAATTCCATTGAAGACACGGCTTTAAAAGTGGATCAAATGAAGAAGGATGGGTTTTTTAGCGTGACCTATATTCGAGAGATTCCTAAAGAACTCTACCCTAAATTTCGAAAGGCTCTACAGATTAAGGCACGAGATGCGACGGGGATTGTTCCTTCGATTGATCGGTGTAAATTCAAAGAAGAACTTCCGATGGGATTCAAACGGGTCATCACAATAGGGGATCACGAAGCGCTCCAAAGAGTTTGGACTTGTGAAACGGCCTCTAGCTTTAAGATTATTTTCAAAACGGATGGAATCAAGTTCATCGCCACAAATGAGCTGGAGAAGAGAGAAGACCGAAATCTTTTTACCGCCCGCTACATTATGGATGAACATCCAAAATATAAAACCCCGCAGTGGTTTCTCGAACATGTGATGGATCCAACATTTGATAATCTGATCAAGCTAAGTTTAGATCCTCAGCTCAACCAAAAACACGCTGAGATTGTCGGCCCCATTTCGCGATTATAAGGGCGGGATTACAAAATTGAAGAACTCCCTCCTGCAAGGAGGGAGATTCTCCGCTCCGGTAATGGGCGGCAAGTTCCTTGCCGCAAATGGACAGATAGCTCGCTTGACTCGGCCCTAAAGGGCCGAGATTGCGCCGAGCTGCCCGTTCAAAATTTCTTGATTTCGCGGGCCTCGTTCCAGGTTACTTTTTCGCAAAAGTTGACCATCGGCCCTTCCAGAAAGCGGACGATATAGGGTTCTTTGTCATGCTCGTCCAGCGCTTTTAGATTGATGAATTTTGATGGCAAAATGATATAGTTTGGATCTTTGTTATCCAAATATAATTCATAATAAATACAGCCCGGTTCAGCCCGTGTAGGCTCCAGAAGCTTGAGCAGCTCCCGGATCAATTCGACTCGGTGCTGGGGCTTAGCATGAAAATAAGAGATGCAAAAGATTTCCGACCCAAAAACTTGCGACATAAATTCCCTTCAATTTAATTGGTTTTCGGCAAAGTTAGGATAAGGTAATCTAGGGGCTGGCGTCAATTGGAGAGCTTGTGAGTATTAAAGTGATTTACGACAACCGGAGGGAAAATGAACTCATGCAAGAGGGGTGGGGATTTTCCTGTTTGATCGATTTGGGCCATCGAAAAATCCTTTTTGATACGGGGGCAAATCAAGAAGCCTTCTTTTCAAACCTTCAAAAACTCAATATCCAATGGAATGAAATCACCGATGTCGTTTTTTCTCATAAGCACGCGGATCACGTCGCGGGGTTCCTGGAAGTTTTAGGGAAACTCAAGGAGGGCACTCGTCTTTTTCTGCCAAAGGGCTTCCCATGTAAGGGATTGCCACCCCATGTCCAAACTGAAATCGTTGCCGATTTTGCTGAAATAGGCCCTCAAGTTTACTCCCTTGTTTTGAAAGGGGGATTTTTCCTTTATGAGCAAGCGCTCATCGTTCAAACGGAAAAAGGGCTTGTTGTTATCACAGGCTGTGCTCATCCAGGGATTGTCAACCTTCTAGAAGCTGCCAAAGATCGGTTAGGGAAGCCTATTTATCTTGTCTTAGGAGGGTTCCACCTTTTTAGAAAAAGCCGGCAATCTGTGACCAAAATAATCGACAAACTGAAGTCCATGGAAGTGGATAGGGTGGCTCCCTGCCACTGCTCCGGGGATGCAGCCATAGCCCAATTTCAAGAAGCCTATCGGGATCACTTTTGTAAAATCGGCACCGGTACAGTTCTTACATTATAAGGGCAGGGTTATT
>DATIHQ010000054.1:0-44097 GCA_035480535.1 Chlamydiales bacterium | reverse complement strand
ACGCCTTTGATGATGAAGAGGTAGCTGAGGGGATTGCGGTTGAAGGTGTGGAAGAAGAAGAGACCGTTGGGTTTTAGAACGCGGCTGGCTTCTGCAATGAGAAGGCCTGGATCTTCGACGTGTTCGAGGACATCCATGGCGCAGACGGTATCGAAGTGGTTGTCTGGGAAGGGGAGCGAATAGGCATTGGCGATTTGGTAGTTGACTTGGTGGGTTTTGTCGTATTTTTTGGCGATTTGGAGGCTTGTGGAGGAGAGATCGATGCCTGCGACATGATGGCCGGCAGCGGCAAGGGCATTGGTGAGGAGGCCGGCGCCGCAGCCGATGTCGAGGACTTTGGATGGGAGATGGTGTGAGATTTCTTCCCTGATCCAGGGAATGCGGATGGCGTTTTCTGCGCGAAGGAGCGCAACGGGATGATCGAAAGCTGTGTACCAATGCTCTTCGAGGTCCTCGTAGAAGTCATTGTTTATTGTTTGAGGACTGGCTTGTCTTTCCATATTAGGTTCCAAAACACGATTTGATAAATCATAAAAAGGGTCATTGCGATGCATTGAGCGTAGAGAAAGGATTTCAGCATGGGGGGTTGATCGAGGAGGCGGGCAAGCCAGGGAGCGACTTCAACGCCTTGCACTACGGGCCAGATAAATCCGGCGCAGGTGAGTGTGATTGGGTGGAGTGTAAAGAGGATGGCATGGAGCCAATTTTCTGCTGCGGGGCAGTGTTCTTTATGGACGAATTCATCTTTGGTCACGAGGAGAGAAGAAAGAGAGGCGAGAAGGATGTAGAGGATGAGAGTTTTGGTTGAGAAAGGGACAAAAAGGACATAGCCCATACAAACGATAACGCTAAACGTATCGAGGGGATGGCCGATCCTCTCCCATTTGGGGAGGCCGCGCCGGATGTGGAAATAACCTTCATCGATCAGGATGGCAAGAGCTTGTAGAGCGAAGGGGAGAGTGGCTAATGTCCACATATTTTTTCCATGAGGCTGCCTGAAATGCTCAATCCCGGGCCAAAGGCCAAGCTAATGAGCGGAGTTTTTTCAGGGATTTGTTTATCTTTTAGGACGGCTTCCCAAACATGGGGGAGCGTGGCCGAGGACATATTGCCATAGTTTTTTAAGATTTGGAAACTATAGGTCATTTGCGCATCGGTGAGTTGAAAGAGATCTTGAATTTGCGTGAGAATTTGCGGGCCTCCTGGATGGATGGCAAAGAGAGCCTTCTTTACCGTTTCATCGAAGGGGATATTTGCTTTTTCGCAAAGACGCTTTACATATCCAGGAAGATGGCGCCGAATCAAAACGGGGACTTCTTTCGCTAAATACAACTGATTGCCCCAATCGACGACGTTCCAAGTCATCGCATGGACAGAATCGGGGACGATCTCTTCGGAGAGAGTGAGCAGTTTGAAGTGATTTCCCTCTGCTTTCTTTTGGACCGAATATTTAATGAACCCATCGGCAAAAAGACTTTGCGTGACGAGTTGGTCGGTTTGATGGAGGCTGGGATTGACGTGGAGCGAGCAGATTTCTGTATGGACCACATCGACCAGTTCTTTGCCGCATTGCAAGAACCCCATCGCCATGCGAATGGCTGGAAATGAGCCGTAGCATCCCATGTGATAGGCGTGGGTGACAGTCGTTTGATGGCCCCAATTGCGCTTCGAGACGATTTTTTGCGCGCCGCTGGGAGAGAGATAGCCAGTGCAGCTCACGTGGATCAAATCATCAGGGGCCTTCATTTCTTCGGGGTAATAGGATTCAAAGATCCCATCGACATGATCTCCAAACACTTTACTCCGGAAGGAGAGATCTTTTCCTTTGGGGAACTCATCGAGCTTATAAATCTCCATCTTTTCCCAATCGCGGTGGAGATAATCGCCCAAAATATGGCCCCGTTTTTCAATCCGGTCGGGTTTGCATCCCACGTGCCAGATTTTTTCTCTTAAAGCCTCTCGGAAAAGGGACAATTCTTCTGCGCTCAATCCTTTTAGCGATTCAGATTGCGTGTGGGCATCGACAAACCAATCAAACGTCTCCGCTTGGGAGGTTTCGAATTTTGGGCGAATTACTTGGAAGTCAGAGAGGAACATAGAATTGTAATAACCCCACTTGATTAAATTTGCAACCTCTTTTAGTGTCCGAATTATGAGACGTCTATTATGGGTTATTTTCCTTTTTAGTGCCTACATCTGGATTGTCACATCTGGAAATGAGCAGCTCTTTCTCAATCGCGGCAAAGCGATTTATAAGGCGATCGCCGCATGGCTAGAGGACGCCGACATCGACTATCATCTGAAGGCGGACAAGAAGAAGTCTCGCACCCGCTGGAAGTAATTCGGTAACGCAAACGGTAACGCAAACGGTAACGAAAGCGGAACCAACTGCTGAGACTACGACCTTCTTGGGTAGTCGTTACCGTTACCGTTTGCGTTATCGTTACCGATTTTTCTTTACCGGAAGAGCATGAGGAGCCCCGCTGCCATGAAAATGCCGGCGAGGATCCGTTTAATAATGTGGGTGTCGAGAGTCTGAGAGAGGTGGACGCCTATAAATACTGTGCAAATTGAGGCGAGGCCGATGGAGAAAAAAGAGGGGAGATGGATGTAACCTAGGGAATAGGGGAGGGGATGGGGGTGGTGCCCAATAAAAAGATAGAAGAATGAACCTACGAGGGCTGTGATACAGGTGGATACTGCAGCTGTGGCGATGGCGTTTTTCATGGGGAGTTGATAGCCGAGAAGAACGGGGAGAGTGAAAATGCCCCCGCCAATGCCGAGAAGGCTGGAGAGGGAACCGATGATGAGGGCGAAGAGGGAGAGTGTGTAGTTGAGCGGGCCAAAATTAAAGTGGGGGAGACGGGGAAAAAAGTAGTAGAGTCCAAAAAGAATCGCCATGCAGCCAAAGAGCATGCGAAGAAAGAGGCCCGGTAAAAGATCAGCAAGGAGAACTCCGGCTAGAGAACCGAGGATGAGACCGGGAATCAGATGGAGAAGAGGGGGAAATGCAATCCCTTTCTTGAGATGATGGGCCCACGCAGATCCAGAGGCTGTGATGAACGTCGCGGCTAGCGATGTTCCAATGGCCACTTGCATGATTTCATCGGAGGGATAGCCAGCGTAGGAGAAGAGGTAGTAGAGGGCCGGGACCGTAATCATCCCCCCGCCTATCCCTAAAAGACCAGCAAAAAATCCACTTAACAAGCCGCAGCAGATAAATAAAGTGATAATTCCCAGTCCCATATGACTTACTATAAATAAAATTTTAGTATTAGGTTTGTCAAGTTGTATTCAATTGGAAGATCACTTATTCTAAATGGCGTATGGATTTAAACCCCGTTGAATGGACACAAGCGCAAGATCTGTTACGTAAATTGGTACAGACTCTAGCCCCTTTGACAAATGGATTTGCGGCTCGTCGCCCGGGGCCCCCGAACACCGCTTCGATGATTGGGGTGGGCTTGGATCTTATTCCATTTAATAAACGTCTTTTCACCCCCAGTTTTGGCCAATCGCTCCCTTCTTTTCCTTATCCCGTTAGATTGTTGACTGTTCTCCGTTCCACACAACAGCAAATGGAAGAATTGATCGAAAAACTTCCTATGGCGGAAGAAAACAGTTTTTCCGAAAAAATTTCAGCAAAGCCATCGGAAAAAAATGAAAAACCAGTCTTGGCTAAACTTGTAGAGAAGGAAGGTCTAGCTGTTCCAAAAAAAGAGGGAGGGGGAGAGCATTCTTCAGTTTCTGTATCAGGACAGGCGCAAAAAATCATCGATCAGGTGCGCGATGCAATCGGAACTCTTTCCAATTCGGCCAATTTAGTCGATCCAAAAGCCGCCCCATTGAGAGAAGCGCTGAAACGATTAAAGCCTCTGGTCGACGCATTGATCCACGAAGTGGGAAGAGGGGACATGCCTTCATCAGATGATGAAGCCCCTCCCACATTCCGCTTTGCTGTTCCTAAATCGCCTCGAGAACACCTGTTTAAAAAAGAAATCCCCCTTCCGCAAGGTCAAGATCTTTCGTTGAAAAAAGCCGCTAGATCCACTCATTCATGGGAAGTGCCTGAGAAGTTGGGCCCCCACCCCAAAGACGATGTGTTTTCGGGCTCGGGTCCCCACCCCAGAGACGATGCGTCTTCGGGGACCCCGGCGCACGCGGGCTCGCACGCGGGCTCGGGCTCGAATTTAAGAGAACCTTTCCAGCAATATCCAACTATGGGAATGCCTCCTGTGCGTCCCCAGGAAGAGCCAGAAATAAAACCTGCCGAACAAACAAGTTTGCCAGGCGCTCCTTATCCCTCTTCTTCTTTCCAAATGCAAAAAAAGGAAAAGAAGAAACGGAAAGGGTTGTGGTCTTCTGAAAAAGAAGATGATCAAAAAAATTCTTGATAAAATCTAAATAATAATTTAACCTACTCTTAATTTATTAACGATTTGAGGAGGTTCATATGGTTTCAGCTTGTAGTCTTTTAGGTGCTTTGTTCACAAAGTGCTGCGAAAGTCTTTCACTTAGCTGTGATTGTTCGAACACGCAACAGATTGTGGTTGTAAAAGATCTGAAATCGAAGGTAGTTCGGCAATTACCGGAATTAAGCGATGAAGAAAAAGAGAGTCGTGTAAAAACAATCGGTCATTTAACCAAAAGGGACTTGGATAAAAAAGATGGAGATCAGGATCTGACTATGACGCGGAAAGAATATGACCAATTGATTGAGAAGACGACTGAGGTGGCCCTTTATGGCTCCCATGCAGCTTTATTGTGGAACTGTTTAAAAATGAACAAGACGCAAATCAGAGATGTTTACGATTTGCAGCGCCTTAGAGGAATTGGTTCAATCAGCGATGAACAGTTTAAAATCTTAGAAAAGGCTTTTAATCGATATGGCCACGAGGCTTTATTAGTAGAACCTCGTTGCTTTTCAGATTTAATTCCCGAATATCAAGCCATTTTTCTCGATGCCGCCAAAAAGTCTAAAAAGCACTTAAGAAAAGAGGAAGAGCCGACTCCCTGGAACAAAGATCTCCTGTCCAGTACAATATTTAAAACATCAAGTCGATTGGACTTGTCTCAATTAGATACTTCTCCGCCAGATAAAGATCCTATCGAACTGGATGAAAAAAGACCTGCTCATGACGAGAATGTTGAGAGGCTTTTACAGGAGCTGACAATTAGCAGTAAGAGGATTGAAGAAAATAAGAAAAAACAATTCGCCCTTCTTCGCCTTGAGCTTCTTTGCTATATAAATAACATCCCCGTAAAAAAAATTGTGGGAGGCTTGGCGCCTGAAGAGTTGGCAAAAATTCGACGAACTATGCCTGAACTATTGGCATTACAAGGAGCTATGTATCACATCTTTTTATCTCTACAGACAACGACCGTTCCTGCTGAACTCAAAGCTCAGTATGGGTTTACTACTCCGGTGTTAATGGAGGTGAAAAGGGAAATGCAAAGGCATATTCAGTTGACAACGGATTTTCAAATGTTCAGAGAGCTAGCGAACGTAAGGGTCTATGCCTTAGCTTTCTTGTTTCGAGTGGCTAAGAAATTTTCGCCCAAAGATGCTGTCCATTTTAACGAAAAATATCAGGCAGATGAATGGGTTTCTAGTTCTCGCAGACATACGCCGCTGAATCGAACTCCCTATTCTGAGACAAATGATATGTCTTTTCATTCCATCTCAATTGCCCCCCCCACTAGGCCCTTGACAATGGACACAGATTAAAGTATCCCCTCAATTAAGGTGTGAAGGGGATTTTATGAAGCATTACTGGTTTTGGCTTATCTGTTTCTCAGGTTGCATGGGGAATGATGGCTTAAGAACAGATGCTGTATCGGATAATAACACGAGAAATCTGTCGCGGATCTCTGAGGGGATGGTTGAATGCGAAATCGTCTATATCATGGGGAAGCCGTTTGAGTATCGGACGTTTGAAGCAGAGGGGAGTGTTTATGACATTTGGTTCTATATCGTTCGCCCCACTGTTTTGGGCCAAACCCGCATGGTGCATCAAAATCTAGTCCCACTCACTTTCAAAGATGGGGTTCTCATCGGCTGGGGCTACCACTACTATCAAAAAGCGCTGGCCATGCAGAAGGCCAAAACAGCTGTAGAACCTGAAACGATGCCCGAATCAGAAAAACCTGAAGAGGAAAATACCGAGCTAGAAAAAGCATTGCAAACACCGCCAAATCAAACGCCAGTAGCTCCTCAGAAAACAACTCCTAACCAAACGGCGCCAGTCCCTCAGAAAACAACTCCTAATCAAACGGCGCCAGCTCCTCAAAAGACCCCTCCTCAGCCAGTGAAAAAATCGCCGGCGCCCCCCACAACACTTGGCCAACTTCCCGGTAGAGATCCCAATCAAGATGAACCTGCTGCGATCCAAACGCAGAGACAGCCCACTCCTGTACAGCCCAATCAACCTCCCAAGTCAAAAACTCCTGTGCAACCGAACCCAAAACCGGCGGTTAAACCCAATCAAACCGTACCAAAACCACCTCTACAGCCAAATCAACCTGTAAAACCCAATCAAAGCGCGCCGAATCAGCAACCTAAACCCCAGCCGCCTGCAAATCCAAAGCAAAAAATCTCGATGGCTAAAAAACCAGAGCAAGAGTCTGAAGAACCCAAAGAAGAAGCGCCTCAGGTCGATGAAGAGGGGAATCGGATGTTGGATCAGGAATCAGAACAAGATTTTGACTTCTGGTGACGATGCGCTTGTCTTTAGGCTATCAGGTTCTCCTCGCTGTCTTGCTGGGAATTTTTTGCGGCATCTTTTTTGGTCCTATTTGCACAGTGGTAAAGCCGGTAGGGGATATTTATGTGATGCTGCTGCAAATGGTCGCGCTCCCTTATATCTCCTTTTCCTTGATCCATGGCTTGGGATCGATCACGCCGGAAATTGGAAAAAAACTGTTCTTGCGAGGTTGGGTTTTTTGGTTCACTCTGTGGGGGATCATCTTTTTGATCATTTATCTCCTGAGTTTTTTGATTCCAACGCCTGTCGTTTCATTTATTGGGAGCCTCTCTGTCGAACACAATTCCCTGTTGGCCAAGAATTTCTTGAATTACTTGGTGCCAGAAAATCCTTTCTACGATTTAGCCAATAACATCGTCCCCGCTATCGCTGTATTTGGGCTGATCGTGGGGGTGGCTTTAATGCACCTGGAGAAAAAAGAGCCGATCCTTTCGTTTCTGGAGAGATCCAACCAGATGATTGAAAAGATCTTAAAATGGCTGGCGATCCTTTCTCCCATCGGGATTTTTGCCCATATTGCAGTGGCTACGGGAACCGTTCACTTTGAGGATCTATTTGCGATTGAATTCTATGTTGTGTGCTTCATTTTAGTGACTTTATTTGTGACCTTTTGGATTCTTCCCACCCTTTTATCGAGTCTGACTCCATTGAATTATCGAGAAGTAATGCGCGCATTTAAGAGCGTTTGCCTATTGCCTTTTGCCACTGGCTTGCCGACGATCGCGTTCCCTTTTATCAATCAATACATGAAGAAATTAGCAGAGAAAGAGGGGCTTCAAGATACCAATTTCCATAGCACCTCCCAAACGGTGATGCCGATTTGCTATAGCTTTGGACAAATTGGAAATTGCCTGATTCTTTTCTTTATTCTGTTTATTTCCTTTTTCTATCGACATCCCTTTGCCGCATCTGAAAAGGCGCTTTTGACCATTTTGACGATCCCCATGTCTGTGGGATCTTCCGCCACTTCGATCAATGCCGTTTCTTTTTTGATTAAAACGTTGAGTTTTCCCGATGAGGCGGTAGAACTCTTTGCAGAGACACTTTCTTTGACTTTGTACTTTCAGGTGCTCTTAAGCATTGCGAGCGTTTTGACGTTCATTATCTTGGTCCTCTATTCCTATTACGGCTTGCTGCAGGTAAAACTCAAACAACTCTTCCTAAAGCTGGCCATCGCCTTTGTCGTTTTGGGAGTGGTGGTTTGGGGCGGCAGGTGGATGTTCAATCTTCGAGACAACTATAACAATCTCTATTTAGATCACCGCCTTCAAGAAGTGATCGATTCTCCTGTTTCAGCCAAAATTTTTGCTAAGGGAGAATCGGGGACGCCCCGTCAGCCCACAGCGAGTTCTCAACCCTTTAGCGACATTCTCGATAGCGGCATTCTCAAAGTGGGATATGATCCGGAAGAAATCCCTTATTGCTATTGGAATAATCGAGGAGAATTGGTGGGTTTTGATATCGCCTATGCCTATCAACTTGCGCGCGATTTGGATTGTAAATTGGAGTTGATCCCTCTGGCTATCGAACAACTGGGAGAGGAGATCGCCGCGGGGAAATATGACATTGCCATGTCGGCCATCATCATGAATGAACACCGGATCAAGGCGATGGATTTTACCCATCCCTACACGGAGCAGGACAATGTGTTGCTTGTTCCCGTGCATAAAAAGGCAGAGTTTGAAGACTTAAACCGTGTGATGGCGACTCCGGGCTTAAGGCTCGGCGCTATTGGCGGTTATATGCCCGTTGTGGAGCGCCATTTTCCTCTGGCAAAACTCATAGCAGGGGAGCAGGGGACAGATATAGAAAAAGAGTTTCTCGCCGGCAAGGTGGATGGATGGGTCTGGTCGTATACCCATGCGTTTACTTGGTCTCTTTCCCACCCTCAGTTTGTCGTGGCCGACTATGGGGGCCTTATCGGCAAGCGCTACTTTGCCTATCCCGTTCGCTCGGGCGCCCTCGATTGGGCCTCATTCCTCAATAATTGGATGATCCTCAAAGAGCAGTCGGGCTTTAAGGCCAAGATGCAGCGCTACTGGATCGATGGGGAAAACCCCATGGTTAGACCCCCTCGCTGGTCTATCATTCGCAATGTCTTGCATTGGGTCAACTAGACAGCTCTTAAGTCATTCATTTTAAGCATGTTAAATTCTATTTAAAATAATTGTTAAGGATGATACAATATTTGGTAAAAATAAGGAAGATTTATGAGTTTCTGTAAATGTGCGACAAGTGAGGTATTTGACCCGGGGGCGATGCCTCAGCTTCCAGCCTCCTCCAGCTCTATGAGCGGGTTAAGGGATGTGGACCCTGCTATGGCCGCTACCGCAGGCAAAGTAGCGGAGAATGCTGGATCTGCCCTATCCATACTCTCCTCATCTTCGTCTACTTCGCTTCCCGATCCCAATCGCCAGACAGGAACCGAGCCTGCTAAGAAGATTGAACTTCGCAATTTACTAACAGCTGGGATTGAAACGGTAAGACAGTTGCAGGTAGAACACAAAGGGGTCAAATTAGAGGGCCTAAAAATAGAAGAAATGATTCTCGTTGTGGGCGAATTAGTGGCTGATAGTAAGCAGCGCAAGGATCCCTCATCAGTCGCTAAGATCTATCACGATCTGGGTACACCGATCTTGAATATGAAAGCCATTGTGAAAGAAAATGCAATGGGTGAGGAGATCAATATCGACGATCTAATTTCTTGTCGAACTGAGCTGGGCAATCAGATCGAAGAGATTCCTTCTTTAGAAGCAATGCAGAATTTCAAACCTCAATTAAAATTAAAAGCGTTTAAGTTAGACGATTTATGCAATCGAGTCCGCTCTCAAACTTCTTCTTATGCAAAGAATCTTTACAGGGGAGTGGTGATCAAATTTGAATATGAGAGACTTTCTGTACTTCCTGGTAAGAACTTGAAAGGGGATGCTCGAAAAATAGCCCGAATTTTGAAAAATCTAATCAGCAATGCATGCAAATTTAGTCCAGCTGGAGGAACGGTTACCGTAAGGATTAGTGAAGAGGGGAGCGGTTTAGATTCGATACGGCTAAAATTTAGTGTCATTGACCAGGGACCTGGAATTCCTAAAGAAACGCAGGAAAGACTTTTTAAAGATTATGTTCAGTTAGAACAACCCGAGCATCTCCAAGAAAAGACAACTGGGTTAGGCCTTGCCAGCTGCGCTGAATTAGCTGCGCTAATGAATGATCAGCCTCCATTTATCGGAGTGGTTAGCCAATTAGGCGAGGGGTCTACTTTCTGGTTTACGGTGAATCTAGGAATTGTGACTGAGAAAAAAGAGCCCATTGCAGAATCGCCCCAATTTGACGCCCCTGGCGCATCTCCTGCAACCAGAAATGAACTGATCGGAAGCCCTAAAGTTCTTATCTTCGAAGACCATCCAATGTCAGGAAATATGCTGCGAAGGCAATTAACACGAGCTAAGGCCGGACTGTGCGAATGGAGAGAAGACGTAGAAAGCGGTCTTGCTGAATTCAAAATGCATCAAGACTATGATGTTTTGATTATCGACAACAACATGCCGTACAAGCAGGGAATGGACAACGATACAAACGGATGGCAGATCATTCAAACGATCCGGGCTCTGGCTGGAAATAAGATTCCTCGTATGTTAATTTGCACGGCAAGCGACCAGAATCTGCGGGCAGAACTCACCGCGCATGGAATCGGAAATGATGTGCCCATTGTGATGAAAGGTTCAAAAGAAGCTGTTATCGATGAAATCAACCAAATGATGCAGCCCTCGGCTCATATTGTGATCGGGTCTTTAGCAGGGCATGTACCTGTAATACCCGAATGACCTATCTGGGCCAGTAGCGACGAATAGCTAAATGAGCCAATAGGTAAGCTATTCCGCCTCCTGCCGCTGCAATGCCTGTGACGGCGCCGGAGCTTAATTGGGTTGTCGCATCGACGGTGCCCCAGATGCAAGCCACCACCAGTGCAATAAAAAGAAGCATAACGACTGTCTGTTTCTTAGTATAGTCGCAGCATTTGACCTGGACGACAGGGGCTCTATGCAATGGAGAGCGTTGGCGAGGAGGAGGGGGTCGCCCTTCAACTTCTGCTGGCCCTTCATGTTGTATGGGGACGGGTTCTGTGTCACCACTTCTTCTCCGGTTGAGGAGATTTCCTGGAAGACCTACGGACATATGTAACTCCTAAAAGAACGTCTGATAATACATGTTATGTTAAATAACCCTCTGCAGCCAGGCAAGGGCCTTATGGTAGGTATCGGGGTCCTGGATGATTTCGCGGCCTGCCTTTGGATAGCGATGGACAGTGAGGTTGGGTTTCTCTTTCATGGCCTTAACAAGGAAATTCACACTTTCAATGGGAATCCGATCGTCTAGATCGCCATGCATATAATAGATGGGACAATTGAGCTTGGAAAGATCGCCGATCAGGTCTGATTTCATCAAGGCATCCCAATATTTGTAGGAAAACCCAAAGCAGTCATGTTTGGAAGAGGGCTTTAGCGTTGCATTCTCAAATTGCGCGCGCGCTTGCACGAGAAAAGAATGAATATATTGGGGAGAAAAACCGCTGGCTGCCATCTCATTTTTAAACGAGATCAGAAGCTCATCGCGTGGATTCCATCCCCCGCCAGCTGAAATCAGAATGAGGGCCAGAAGATCGTTCTGTTTTGCCGCCAGGGCCGCAGCGACCCGTCCCCCCTCCCCTTGCCCAATCAGGGCGAGCTTTCCATTCCAGCCAGGAAAAAGCTTTTTCAGCTGACTGAATAAGAGAAGATGATCTTCAATTCGTTGCAGGGGTTCAGTTTCTTTTCCCTTTTCTAAAGTGACGACTCCCATGTGTAAAGGAAGGATCTCCCCTTTCAGAGCCTCATGCAACCCCCTTGCACTTTCCCTCTGGGCTCCTTGCAACAGAATTGCAATCGAAAACACTTGATGCTTAGGTAGATCTGAATAGCCAACAAGAGGGCCGCTCTCAAATCGCTCGGTAGCGAAGAGAGTGGAGAGGGCGATTAGAAGCGGGATCACTTTCATGGTGTAAGTATTTAACCTGAAACAGGGAAAATGTCAAAAAAGATTTTCCCTAAGTAGTAGTATATTCGAAGGGCATTATTTGCAGCCGGTTTGCTTCACCTCCTTCAGGGACATAAGGCGCAATTTGAGTTAAATGAACCGCAAAAGCCTGCGGTGTAGAAGAAACATGAATGTATCCAGGACCTCCCTTGATTCCATGAGAATCAAAATGATAAAAACGGGGATTCTTTCGATCTTGATCGATCAGCAAAAGATGTGTCTCAGGGCCTTTAATCATCGCCGCAGCAATCATGTTTTTCGGAGTTTTGAGTGCTTGTAATTTCATGATTTCATTGCGATACGTTCTCGCTCCATTGTCCTGGCTTTCTACCTCATCAGCAGTTGCAACATATAAATCGTTAAATAATAACCCAGGGAAATAAGCCTCCCAAGCATCTGCGACAGAAACATGTTCATTGATAGCCAATTCCCCCTGCTTATAATGAGCCCTGAGTTTAACTCCCTCTCGGATCACCCTATCGATAAAGTTTCGCGTGTTGGGTTCATCTGCTAATTGACGCCGCTCTGAAACGACACTCCATAATCGGCGCAGCATATTCAAGGCACAAAAAGCACAGGCGGCAACGCCATTATTTCCACCCCCGGGTTGCTGTCCAGCCCCAAATTGATTCACTGTTCCTGTGAATGTTCCTCGAGTTTGTGTTGCCTCTGGCGTCAGGATCGGAAGGGTGTCTAGGATAGGTCTCCAATCCATGTAACAGAAGAGAGGAGCTAGCGGCCGGGGCGCAGCTGAAGGCTCTGGGGCTAGCGGCGGCGGCGCTGCTAAAGGCATTGGAGCTGGCGGCGGCGGTGGGAGCGTGGCGAGTTCTGGCGGTGGGGCCGCAGGAGCCGCAAAAATAGCTTCTGTGAGTCTAGCTGGCGGTGGCGGAAGTGGAATAGGTAGCGGATTAGCAGCGGGAGGCGTTCTTGCGAATCGTGGGTCGGCGGGTAAGAGTTGTTCGGTTCTATAAGGCAGCGGCGCTGGAACAGAGTCTGCGGCCGGTGCTCTTCGAGGCGGCAGTTGTTGCTGAGGCGGCGGCTGTCTTTGAGGCTGCCCCCCTCCCCTATTTGCAGGAACCTGTCGTTGTTGCTGGATGGGGCGTGCCTGATATGTGGGCGTTTGGCGGCTTGGCCTACTTTCTGGCGTCTGATTTCTCCTGCAGCAGATCAGTTCTTTAAGCCTTGTTAAGATCCGAATGACCACTGCCCAAATTCGAGCGCAGAGCCCTTTTCGTTCTGGATTGGGCTGCACCTGCCGAGTTTGCACAGGGGCCGGCGTTGCATTCACTCGAAAGAAGGACCGCGCTTGTTCTAGTTCCTGTTGAATTCTGCTCACAAGAACTATTTGATCCTGTGACAGAGTAGAATCTTGTTCAAAGGGAGCTAGTTCGGTGGCTAATGCATCGATATCCCCTTCATCTTGCGGCATTGCAAGGGAGAAATCTGGGATCAACTGCGTCGATCGAGCATGAATATTCGCTAGAGTTCCCATCTATGACCTTACTTAGATTCTACTAATGATAACGGCGCCATCCAACATCTGCTCTTCCGATCTTTCAGAGGGATTGGTTCTATATGCATAAAATGATTTGTAAATGTCCCCTCCCCGTCAAATTTATGAATTGATATGTATCCATTTTTCAAATCAATCAGATGAAATTTCCCTGCCTGGAAAACGAATCCATAAGTTGTTGGAGTTTTCAAAGGACCTTTGAAAAGCAATCCGGCAATCATCTGGTGCGGGAGGGTTTGTCCTTTGGCATGCATGGCACTTACTATTCCTGAGACCCTAGTTCTGTAGAGATTTCCAGTGGGTTTTTGACCTTTTCTGGCTGCCTTGATCTGTTTTGAGGACAGCGCCTCTTCATTATCGAGAGTTGGAAAACAGAGATTGGGACGAAGGGGTTTAAAGAAGTCGCCACACCCTTTGGGCATTTTCACAATTTCTAAATTGAAAGGCGCCACAAGATCTTCTAAGTTTTTTATTCCAGAGGTAATTGAATCTTTCAACACATTTAGGTCTGGTAAATTATCATTTAATATTCCTGAAGTTATTTTTCCTCCCTGTCGAATGTTTGGCCATAGAGTGGAAATCATATGCAACAAGAGCAATTTGCGCGCTGTTGGAGAACATTGCTGTAATCTTTGGGTTCCCACCACAACTTCGCCAGGCGTAGGAGGTCTCAGCACTGGCGACTTGACTTCTTGTTGTTTTTTTTCGACAGAGGAGTCAGCCTTTTGTTTGCCCTTTATTTCTTGCGCCCACTCGGGGTGATTTGCTAGAGCTTTCGCAATATCTTCTTGTGTATCCTTTCCCCATGCCACTTCACTTGGACTCAAAGAATTGCCAGCCATTGAAAGATCCAGTGTAGGAGGGGCGCTTTCAGGGTTTTCGCTTTTTTTGCCATTTGTTCCAGCTCCATGTTCATGAGAGGTTACGCCATTTGAAGAAGCAATCCCACTTTCCTTTGGAGACTCACTTGACATGGCTGCTAGAGAAAGAGACGAATTGGCTGCTTCAGGAATCATACTCAAAGACTTCTCAAGATTCCCATCAGGAGCGGAACTAAAGGAATCACAACTCTGATCCCGTATTAATAATAAAGGTCTCTCTAGAAGAACTAAGTCGGGAAGGGACTCATCACTTTGTGTCGATGGTAAGGTTGAATCTCCATCAGTTGGAGGTGACCCGATTGAAGAACCACTGGAAGGAGACCCTCCCCCCCAAAGGGGGCTAGCGTCATGGCCATTTGATTGCGGCGAGCTAGGGACTATTAACAATTCCGGTGACACGATCCTGCCTATGTCAGTAAGTCCATTGAGAATGGCCGTCGCAGCTGCGGGAGTCATATTTCCAGATAGTGTTCTAGGTGAAGGAGGCCGATTTGCAATGGGTGCAGCTAAAAAACCTCGATTTACTGGACTAGGCGTCAGCGGAACAGGTTGTGTATCCGCTAGGGTTACTACAACATTTAGAGAAGCCATTGGCGGCAGAGTTAAAGGCTCGGCTGGGTCTGCTGAAGTTGTTGGAGGCGTTGCCTCTGCTAGAGCAATTAGAGGTGGCGAAGCTGGGCGCGAGGCAATTGGAATTGGGGCTGGTAGTGTTGCCACAGCAGTTGGAAATGGCGGCGAAGCTGGGCGCGAGGCAGTTGGAGTTGGAACTGGTGGTTTTGCTACAGCAGTTGGAAGCGGTGGCGAAGCTGGGCGTGTGGCAATTGGAGTTGGAACTGGAGGTGGTGGTAGAGATAAAAATCCGGTCGTTGGAGATAACGCACTTGGAGGTAGTGACGGAAGAGCTATTGGAGCTGGAACTGTTGGTTTTATAGCAGCACTTGGAATTGGAAGCGGGGCATGTCCCGCAATGAAAGCCGATGGAACCATTGATTTTACCGCGGCACTTGGCGGAGGGAAATGTATGGCGGGGGCTGCAGCTGGGGTTTTTGGACCTGAAACAAATAGCGCCGGAGGTAGAACAGGCACTTTAATGGGAGCGGGATGAGCTGCCGGCGGCAGGCCGGCACTAGCTCGAAGTGGAAGCGCAGCAGAAGGTGTTGTCTTTGCGGCAGCAGGAAGCGTTGATTTTGTGCCAGCAGGAAGCGGACTTGGAGCGGATGGAAGCTTAGTCCCTGCACCAGGAAGTGGTTTTAGAGATGGAGGAATTGGTGGAGTTGTTTCGTTCGTAGGTTTGGCGGTAGCTGGAGGAGATGTTGGTTTTTGGGGTGTGGGAGATTTCTTAAAGAAACAAGGGAAGATTGTCTTGAAGAGATTCGCGATCGCAGTTCGAATTGCGCTAACTAAATCGCGTAGTCTTTGTGTGCAGCTTTTTTTTGTATCAATTCTCTCATCGGAGAGATGTGGTTGAGTGGCTTGAGCAGCGCGAACAGCAGACATATGTATACTCCTTAAAACGGAGCGATATTGTCTACATAACGGGAATTTTTTGCATTAAAAATCGCTTAGAGAACCAGTTGCAAAACTCGCTTTCTTGCACAAATTCGATGATTTTGGTGCCGGTTCGCGCTCGGCGCAAATTGACATATCTGAAGAGCCATAGGCAATTTGCGCCGGGACCGAACCCGGCGGCAAAAGCGCGGATTTGGGCTGAAATTGGGGTTTTGCAACTGGTTCTAGAGTGTGACTTCGTAGGTTTCGATGGTGATCATCTTATCTGTTGAACTAAGAGCGCCAATCAGATTCGCCAGATGGGCACGGAATTCAGGATAGAAAGATCTGCCTTCTTTAGTGAAATAATTTACGCGCGCAGGTTGGTCTTCCCTTCCATCCATTTCATTTCTGGATGAGTCTGTTCCATGAGAATTGAAGAATTTAAAAGTGAAATCCCCCTCTTTATCTTTTTCAGCCACTAAACCAAAAGTTTGAGCTACCTTCCCTCCCCCACTGATGACCAAGGAGATGTAAACAAGAGGTTTGGAACGGAAAGGTTTAACGATGCCTTCAAGAATATTTATCGGTAAGGGTTCATATCCCTCATCATTCTTATAAGGGCGATCAATCATGGCTTTTCTTTCATTCGCAGATGATTTAAGAGAGAGCTTTTTTTGAACTGTTGGCCAAACAGGAGGTAAATCTTTAGTTCCATTTAGCTCAGAATGCATTTCAACACCGTCTATTATGCATCCATCTAATTCTTTGGGTGTCATTTGATTCTTCTGGGCCATCATTCTCACTAACCATTTTCCAACAATCGAAGAGCAAGCGAGTTTCCCCCTATTGTTTTTATACACTTTGTATTGATTCGTTGTAGCGACTACATCACCGGGAATTAGAGATTCAAACTTATAGTGTGCTGGATTCGTTTGTGGGCGAGTGGATGTTGAAGGTGTAAAACTAGGGAGTACTTGTACCCCACCAAATCTGGCTTTGGAAGGCGCTGGAGCAGGTTGGCCATCTTTACAATCATCATCAGATGGCGCCGACGGAGCAACTACAGGAGTTGGTTTCTTATCAGAAAACTGGAAGGTTCTCTTCCGATTTGATTGTGGATGGAGTTTCGAAAGATATTTAAAAGGAGCTTTTGTATGATCTGCGGGGGCTGTGGCTGGTGGATTCACGGTCAGAGGTTGTGTTGCAAGAGCAGGTTGTGGAATTGGCGACTGTTGAGGAGTGATCTCAACAGCGGCGGGAGCAGTTGTAGTTGCAGGTACCTGTTGTGCGGCCGGTTCTGTCTTCTGTTGTGGAGCGGCATCAGCGGCGGGGGCAGCAGGTGCTAGTTGAGGAGGGTTATTTTGTGGAGTGGGTTGTAGTTTGCCGGCGATATAACCGATTGATCGGACAGCAGCATAGGCATACACGGGGAATAAACTTTGTTGGTACCAAGCAAAGCCTGCAGTTGCAATAGGTCCTAACGCATATTTTGCAGCAGTTGTAAGCCCTGTAGTGATTTGTTGGCAGCGCTCTTGGCGCAGCTGAGTATTTTCTGCTTTTCGATCGCCAATGGCCCGTTTTGTTATTTCGGCCGCTTCGCGGAATTGAGTGAATACGGCTTCGAGCTTTTCAGACAACGTTCCTTGCTTCTGTTCCGCATTCTGTCGTTTATAGTTGACCCGATCTTGGATCGCGTTCAATTTACTTTCAGCTCTAGAGACGAAGTAATACTTATTAGCCCGAACATCGGCGCCAATTTGCGCAACTTCATCCGTCAATGCATTTACGGCATCAGAAGTCATTAGGGGCTTTGTAGTCATTGTTTATTGTCCTTTTAGTTTTTCAGCTGGGATTTGCGCCTGGGCATTTCTGCGTCCCAGGTAGGCGAATCCGAGGAGGGCGGCTGCAATAGAACCGGCGATGTAGGGGTGATTTAAAGCGGGCTGAACTGCGGTACTCAATTTATCTAAAACAAACGCCGTGCCCTGAGAAGCCATATCTTTCACATTTTCCGGCATCGCGGGGAGCATTTCATACCCTTGAGTCGCTAGGTTTCTCAAATCTGCCAAAGCTTGCGATGGATTCTTTACGGCTTCAACCACAGCATTGCGATAGACATAACCTAGTCCAGCTAGGCCTGAAGCAATCATAGTTGTGATCACTGCACATTTCCGAGAACAACCCCGTCGTGGAGCTTTTGGAATTGCGGGAAGTTCTGGCAAACGTTTAGGTGTTTGGGGTGTTTCGGTTGGGGTGGGTTCTTCCAGAGGAGGAAGTCCAGCGCCTGGAATAACAGTAGGTTTTACTGAACGTTGTCTTCTAAGATGACCTTCTTTCATTGCAGCTTTGTAATCAACAACCGGGCCTGTCTTTTGTGGAGCTGGTTCAGGCTGGATAGCTTTAAGCTGTGCAGTTAGTTTCTCAATTGCCTCTTGAAAAGTAGTCTCTGTTTTAGTTTTTGCGGTGATATAGTTTTGTCTTGTGCCTTCAAAAATCGGTCGGCCAAGGCTCGGAACGATCTCAGTAGAACCCATTCTATCTAAGTTTCTTTGGGTTCTGATCGCGTCTAATTGACTATGAATGGTTTGAATTGTAGCTAAGCGGCCACCTAACGATCCCGTAGCATTTACCTGCTCTTCTATTAATCGATCGTGTTCTTTGAAAAGATCCTCAACGGTTCCTGCTGTAGTCTTAGATAAACTAAGGTATACTGTCATACTATTCCTCAATTAATTTTTTAATAAATTACATATTATTATATAACAATTGAAGATTGTTGTTAATTATTAAAAATATTTATTGTCGCTATAAAATATTTGAATAGGTATGCGTGGGGTATGGCCAAAGATCCCAATAAGCTCCTATTTCTCAATGCAAAGGAAGATACGGTCGAGAACCTCGAGGCCATTCGGCTGAGCCTTGTCCGATGCATTGAAGAAGGGATGATCGATGAGGAGGATGCTTATTATAATGAACTTCTGGCCCTAATCGATGAGGCCTCAATCGCCAATAATTGGGATGAGCTTGAGGAGGTCATTACCAGAGGAAAAACCCTGGAAATCGATGTCTCCAATTGGCTTTCCCGCCATGGGCGCAGCAACGTCTCCCTCCCCTGGCCAACCATAAGTCATTTATAATAAATAGTTTAATTCTGTTGATCCCGAATGATTTTTTTGGTATAATAGAGGGATGAGTACCTTTCGAATCACTGCTACAAACCTTGTTACGGCTGTAAGCCAGTCCTATGACCAAAGAGAGCGGCAAGCGGGCCAAACTCTCTCGGAGGAATTGGCCGCGATTTCGGCGCGTCTAAAAGAGGCGATGGAAGGCCTGGGCGCGTGGATACAGATTCACATCCTCCTGCAAGCATCTGGGCGCGACACGCTCGAATCTTCTGCCAGGGGACTTGGCCATCTCGACCAGATCTTCCGCAATGCCCGCAGCGAGCTTCTCAGCTATAGCCAGCAGATCCCCGAACCTCTCGACGCCCCCATTGCCTACGAAATGCTCCAAGTGATTGAGCGCTGTTTTCTCGAGGAAATTGCAAAAGAGACTTCCTGCGAGATAGCCGGTTTTGGCTTTACCTCGTGGGGCGCTCTCATGCTTTATTCCAAAGAAGTCGATTGGACCCCCGCAATCATTGCGGCCCTCTTTGAGCAAATCCCCTCCCCTAACTGGAAAGCCGTGCGGCAAATTCTTACGCAAACCCAAGGGAAGTTCTGAAGAAGAAGCTTAATTCACAAGCCGTACAAATCCAATGCCTGTTATAGAGGCCAAAGAAACAGTAACCACCTGACTCACCACATCTGGGGTAAACCAGAACAAGGCAATATCCCTTGCGCCCCAAATAGCATGCCTTATGGCGCCCACAAAAGCCCCGCCAGTTCCCCCACCGACAAAGCCAAGGATCATTCCAATCACCACCTTGTTGATTCTAGTGGATTGCTCTTCCCACTCTTCCCTTGCCATTCCTGCAAAAAAGGAAGCCATGGTTCCCACACCGGCTCCTAAAAAAACAAGGCCAGGAAGTGGGGACTCTCTTCGGATGGGAAACGCCATAGATCATCCATTCTCTGCTTTTATCTTCAGTGATAATAAAACTGCCGTCGCCTGGGCCACGTTGAGCGATTGGATTTTGCCCTGCATCGGGATATAGATGGAGCGATCGGCTTTCTTCTGGAGTAGCGGCTGTATCCCCTCCCCTTCTGAACCGACGATGAGAACGGTTTTCGGCGCAAAGGTAAATTGAAAGGCGCTTTGCGAGGTGGGATCGAGGAGGGCCGTGACTACTTCAAATCCTTCCTTCTGAAATTTATCGATGGAGTCGGCGAGGTTGGACACGCGGATGAGGGGAAGAAGCTCGCTGGCCCCCGAACTGGCCTTTGCGACGACGGGTGTGAGGTCGGCGCCCCGGTTTTTCGACCAGATGACGCCATCGACGCCAAAGCATTCGGCGGAGCGGAGAATGGCTCCAAAGTTTTGGGGATCGAAAATTTGATCCAGCATGAGAATGAAGGCTGTTTCTTTGTCGGCGATGTGTTGGAGAAACTCTTTCACATCGAGAAAATGGCGCGGTTTTACTTGCGCGACGAGCGATTGATGGGAATCTGAATCGACCATCTTTGAGAGTTCTTGCTCGGAGACGAAGGAGATGGGGATATTTTGCTTCTCGCAGGCTTTGAGGATGTCTGGATGGCTTTTGCGCGAAGTGAATAGGCGTAGGAGGCGCTCCGGCGCGTGCGTGAGAAGCTCGCGGATGGCATGAACTCCCATGATGAGATGCATCCTAAAACTCCCTTGAAATTTGCACCCAGCCCGAAAAGGTGATCCAGCGGAGTTCTAGTTTTTGCGCAATGTCCGATTCAACAAAACTGGGCGATTGAAGAAGCGTTTGCACTTGATTGTGCAAGGTGGTGGCGATGACACCTGAAAAGAAGTAGTGGATTTGTCCGCCGATGCCGCAGCGCCAGGCGCGGTTGAGAATGTAATCGATTTGCCCCCAGCCGCTGTGTCCATGATTGCCCCCCTCATCCACTTTTAGGGAGACAGTGGTGATTTGCTGGGTGATGATGGGGCTGCCGAAAAAGAGCTCGTTTTCATAGCCCGTATGGAGGCGGAAGCGCATCCAGTGATAGCTGTAGCCGCCATTGAAGATAAATCGCCCGCCCGGTTCAATGATGAATCCCCCTCCTATAAAAACTCCCCACCAGCTCATCCGAAGCGGCTTGGCTTCCGATGTGAGGGTATATTCGTTGGCCCCCACCGCGTTTGGCGATTCAAAGGGAGAGGCCCCATGTCGTTTCAACCTTTCAAAATGGCCTGAGAGTCCGATCAGAGGGATCAAGATCGCTTTATAGGTTCGATCCGCTGTGAGATTGACTGCATAGCCAAAGTAGCCATTGGCATCGGCGCTCCATCCTTGCGTATTGAATTGGAAATCGGGCTGATCCGTTGCATAGGAAAGATTGGCATATTTTTGAAAGAGAGTTCCATGCCCAAACGTCCCATAGGCGCCCCGGACGAGGAACACCAAATCGCGGTGGATTGTTTTCAACGTGAGGGCGTTTTCCCAAAATTCCACATCGCGGTTGAGCTCGCTATAGGTAAGTTCTGCGTTGTCGCCCGGATTTTGCAAATGCCAATGAATCCGGTCGTTTCGATAGCCGGAGGAAATTTCCCATCGGAGAAATTCATTCACAGACCCAAAAAGGCCACAGGCGAATAGCAAGAAGGGCAAAATTCTCATAAATGGGGATCATTGTACCCTCGATCTTTTTACAAGTCTAGGGGTGCTTTTCGTCTCTTCCAGTAATCGGGGCCATAATCATAGCAAAGCTGCTCCCCTTTGCGCACCCCCTCTTTGACATAGAGAACGACATGGCTCACATTGTCAAAGGTAGCTAGGTTGGGAATGAGGTTTCCCTTCTCAGAGTGATTGATGAAGCGGGCGATCCCCCCTTGTTTTTGGGCGTCGATCGTGTAGGGCGTTTTACTGCCCTGCGCGATGATATATTCGAAACAATAGCCATTTTTTGCATCGGAGCGCCGGCGCTTGCGGACTTGCCCTGTATATTCAGCGATAAAGGTCATCGGTTTTAGATCGCGATTGGCGAAAACTCCCCATCCCAAAGTCTCATCGATCCAACGGATCGTCACATCGGGAATGGCAAGTTCTGTGAGTTCTTTCTTAAAGTAGCTCCCCAGCCAGAGCTGTTCGCGCGTTAAATATCCTTTTCGATGGTATTTAGCGCATTCCTTGACGATCTTGATGAGGACATGAAACTCAAAATCAAGTTTTGAAACAAAGGAAGATTCGGTGACTTTTTCAAACTCTTCGAGTGAGAGTCTACGTCCCTCTTTCTCAAAAATCATCGATCAAGATAGGTTTTTAGGGATTTGGGCGCATTCTTTCCAAAAGATTGGGCCATAATCAAAGGTGAGCTGGGTCCCCTCTGCGATTTCTCTTAGAGCGACCAAAATCATTCGGGGCAATCCTCTCCAATAGACAGATTGAAGGCCCAGATTGGGGTTCGGACTGTGGTTAATAAATCGGGTAAAATTCCCTTTTTCTTCCGCATCGATGACGAAATTTCTTCTTCCCATATCCCAGACAGTATAGCGGACGCAGTAGTATTTGTCTCTCAATTGCTTCCGTTTTCGCTCTCGGATGATCCCCGTGTATTCCCCTACAAACGCGCAGGGGGCAATTCGCTTTTCGGCAAACACCCCAAATCCCACCTCTTTATCGATCGCCTGGATCGAGACGGGCGGGTGCATGCCCCTCTGGATTTCTTTATCGAAGTAGACCCCCATCCAAATTTTCTCAGGGGGAATTTCATCATCCATTTTGGCTTTTTTCGACCGCTTCAAAATATCCACTAAAATCTGATCCGTTTCAAAAATCGGATGGGCCAAATATTCCAAATTTTTGAATCTTTCCTCAATCATCAGTTTATCTAGATAGCGCGTAGGCTGTAGCCACTGCGCGCATTCTTTTCTGTTGAGGAATTGGGCGATTTCCAGCGGCGTCAATCCAAATCCATTCCGCCTCAACTTCAGAAAAAGCTCATTCTTAAGCTCTTGGACGAGATCGCGCCGATCGGCCAAAACAGCCAAATGCAATAGCGTTTGCCCGTCTCGGGTTGTCGCGATCCGCGCAGCGGGGTGGGAGGCAAGAGGTTTTTTCAACCCTTGCAAAAAGGGATCCCACTGAATTTTCCCCTCTGCTACGTCATCTAAAGCATTTTGCCAGAATAAGAGCTCGGCTCTTTTTTCTGGATCGCTCTCAAAGATTTCTGAGCAAAGCGGGCGATTTATTTTTGTCTGCAAAAGCTGTTCCACACAACACCTCAGGGTCGATTTTGAGATGAGAGAATCTCTATTAACATGTCCTGATTGTTTTCACAAGATAAAAAAATTTGAGGTGTAAGAAATTCGGTAACGGTAACGCAAACGGTAACGTTCACGACTATCAAGAAGATCGTAGTCTAGTCGATTGCGCCTTCGTTACCGTTACCGTTTGCGTTACCGTTACCGTTACCGTTACCGATCTTATAGCGGAGCCAAATGGGCGATGAATGTTTGATAAATAAACGTGCCTACAACCGCGCCTACGAGGGGTCCCAAAATTGGAACCCAGGCGTAATTCCATTCGGAACTTTTTTTGCCGGGAATGGGGAGGAAGGCGTGGACGAGGCGGGGGCCGAGATCGCGCGCGGGATTGATCGCAAACCCGGTGGGGCCGCCGAGGGAGAGGCCAATGCCAAAGATGAGGATGCCAATGGCGTAGGGGCCGACACCGGCGCTGATTTCATTGTGAAAGTTGAGAATGCCCAAGATGCCAATGAGAAGAACGGCTGTTGCGATGACTTCGGTGAGAAAATTGCTCCAAGTGCGCCGAATGGCGGGATGGGTGCAGAAACAGAGGAGTTTAAGGGTTGCGTCTTGCGTGGGTTTCCAGTGAGGGAAGTAGGTAATCCAGACGAGGATGGCACCGAGAATTGCGCCGATCATTTGCCCGCAAATGTAGGCGGGTACGAGATAGAGGGGGGTTTTTCCTACGAGATAGAAGCCGAGAGTCACCGCTGGATTGAGATGGCCTCCGCTGATCCAGCCGACGGCGTAGACGGCGATCGCGACTGCAAATCCCCATCCTGCTGTGATAACGATCCATCCTCCCCTCTCCCCTTTTGATTGAGAGAGAAGTACGCAGGCCACGACTCCATTTCCGAGTAGGATTAAGAGCAGCGTTCCAATTAATTCAGCGATAAAGATGGTCATATCTTCCCCTTGACATTCGCCATTTTAACTCTTATGAAAAGAGTATGGCTCATATTTTAGCATTGGATCAAGGCACTACGTCTTCGCGCGCACTTGTGATCAATGCTCAAGGAAAAGTTCTATCGATTGCGCAAAAAGAGTTCAAGCAATACTTTCCACAATCGGGCTTTGTCGAGCACGATGCGGAAGAAATTTGGAGCTCTCAATATGCAGTGGCTAACGAAGCTTTGGCAAAAGCGAAATTAGATGCTTCCGATATCGCCGGCATTGGAATCACCAATCAACGAGAGACGACAATTCTTTGGGACCGAAAAACAGGAACTCCCATTTTCCATGCGATCGTCTGGCAAGACCGCCGCACCGCGCCTCTTTGCACCGAATTAAAGCAAAAAAAGTTAGAGCCCTTGTTTAGCTCAAAAACGGGACTGTTGCTCGACCCCTATTTTTCCGGTACGAAGGTGAGATGGCTGCTCGATCATATTCCCGGCGCCCGCTCGAGGGCGGAAAAAGGGGAACTTGCCTTTGGAACGGTAGATACCTGGCTGGTTTGGAAATTATCCCGCGGTAAATTGCATATCACCGATGCGACCAATGCCAGCCGCACGCTGCTTTTCAATATTCATGAGGGAAAATGGGATGAGGAGCTCCTAAAAATCTTAGAAATCCCCCGCTCTCTTCTTCCCGAAGTGAAAAGCTGCTCCGAAATTTATGGCCATACAGGCGATCATGTCTTTACCGCTTCGATTCCCATCGCTGGAATTGCGGGAGATCAGCAGGCCGCTCTTTTTGGCCAAGGCTGCTTTGATGCGGGCAAGGCTAAATCGACCTATGGAACTGGCTGCTTTATTCTGATGAACACTGGATTAAAGCCCGTAGCTTCCAAGAACCACCTGCTGACGACAATCGCTCTGAAAATGGGAAAAGAAACGCATTACGCCCTTGAAGGAAGCGTTTTTAATGCAGGAACGGCCATCCAATGGTTTCGGGATAACTTGGGGCTCATTAAAACCAGCTCTGAGATTGATACGCTGGCTGCGACGGTTCCCGATACGGGGGGTGTTTATTTTGTCCCTGCCTTTACAGGATTGGGAGCGCCCCACTGGGATCCGCAGGCTAGAGGGACAATTCTGGGGATTTCTCGCGGAACGACGGCAGCCCATTTAGCTCGGGCCGTTCTTGAATCGATTGCGTTCCAAGCCACCGATGTCTTTAAAGCGATGGAAAGCGACTCAAACATTCGCCTTTCAGAGATTCGAGTCGATGGCGGCGCCGTTGTGAGCGAGCCGCTGATGCAATTTCAGGCCGATCTCATCCAAACTGCCGTCCTCAGGCCTAAAACGAGCGAGATCACCGCCTTGGGCGCCGCCTTTTTAGCGGGGCTTGCGGTGGGGCTCTGGAAAAAACCGAGCGAGCTCTCCTCACTTTGGCAGCTCGATCGGAAATTTACTCCCCAAATGGATCCAGAGAGACGAAAAAAGCTTTTGGAAACCTGGTCTCGCGCAGTGGAAAGAGCCAAACACTGGGAAATCCCATGAATCGCGACGATATGGTCGATTATTGCAAGCGCTCCCCCGATCTTTGGGATATCATCATCATCGGCGGCGGGGCGACTGGACTTGGCGCAGCAGTGGATGCCGCCTCGCGCGGTTATAAAACTCTCCTTCTAGAACAGGGCGATTTTGCTAAAGGAACATCGAGCCGCAGCACCAAGCTCATTCATGGCGGGCTTCGCTATTTAAAACAGGGAAACATCGCTCTCGTCATCGAGGCGCTGAAAGAAAGGGGCCTGCTCTGCGAAAATGCGCCTCACTTGGTGAGCCATCTTCCCTTTATTGTCCCCAATTATCATTGGTGGGAAGGTCCTTTCTATGGCATTGGGATTAAATTTTACGATCTTTTAGCTGGCAAACTTGGCCTTGAGCCCTCGAAGCATTTAACTCGGGAAGAGACCCTTTTTCAGATTCCCACTCTGGAGCCACGCGATTTGCGCGGCGGCGTCCTCTATTACGATGGGCAATTCGACGATGCGCGCCTGGCGATCACTCTTGCGCAAACGGCGTATGATCAGGGAGGCGTCGTCATCAACTACATGCCCGTTGTGAGTTTGCTGAAGAAGAATGGGATCATCACAGGAGTGAGGGCTCGCGATTTGGAATCGGGAATAGAATATGATCTGCATGCTAAAGCGGTCATCAATGCCACGGGCGTTTTTTCCGATGCCATTCGAAAGATGGATGAACCCACGATCACTCCCATCATTGCGCCGAGCCAAGGCGTTCACCTCGTTTTAGATCGCTCCTTTATGCCCACCGATACAGCCATTCTTATTCCCCACACAGATGATGGGCGCGTTCTTTTCTTCGTCCCCTGGCATCGCCACATTCTCGTTGGGACGACCGACACGCCGATGCGCAAAGTCTCCCTCGAGCCACGTCCTCTGGAAGAGGAGATCGATTTTCTCCTCCACCACGCCGCCCGCTATCTCACCCGCCACCCCAAACGGCACGATGTTCTGAGCGTATTTGCCGGCCTCCGCCCTCTTGTTAAAGCCAGAGGCAAGAGCACGGCGGCCCTCTCGCGCGACCACACCATTCTCGTCTCAAAATCGGGCCTCATTACAATCGCAGGCGGCAAGTGGACAACTTACCGCCGCATGGGGCAAGACGTCATCGACAAAGCAGCGGTGATCGGCTCGCTTCGCGATTCTCCCTGTAGAACGCACCATCTCCAACTCCATGGGCATAAACCCATCCAAAAACAACATTCGCTCGATCCCTGGATTACCTACGGCGCCGATGCAACCCAACTCGAGCAGCTCGTCACCCAAAAACCCCTCTGGGGCCATCTTCTCCATCCCCGACTCCCCTATCTTCCCGTCGAGGTCATTTGGGCTGTTCGCGAAGAAATGGCGCGCACGCTTGAAGATGTCCTTTCTCGCCGCACCCGTTCGCTCTTACTCGATGTGCGCGCTTCTCTCGAAATCGCGCCCCGCGTCGCGAGCCTCATGGCCGCCGAACTCAGCAAAAATGAGCAATGGGAGGCGGAGCAAGTAGAAGCCTTTGGAGAGTTGGCTAGGGGATATCTGCTGGAATAGGGGAGCTCTTACAAACAGACTTATAATTCGAGCCGTAATGCGAATATCAGCGCAGAGGGAAAGGGCAGAGAGAGAAAGTTCGCAGAGAGAAAGTTGGCGGACTTCGTCCGGAGGAAGAAAGGGACTCCTCTCTAACTCCGGGCAGGGTCCCGGCTTTTTTTCCTCTGCGTACTCTCTATCTCTGCCCTTTCCCTCTGCGCTGATATTCGCATTACGTCTTAGGCCATAAGTCTGTTTGTAAGAGCTATTCTCACTCGTCGTCGACGATGATGCCCCATTCTAGGATGAGGTAGGCGATGAGGATGTCGTTGGATTGCAGCTTACTTGCGCCGCATTTTTGGGAGGCGATGGAGGGATCGCCGATGGAAAAATTGGAATTGCGTTTCGAGAGCGCTTTGCTTCGGTTCATTGGAACTTAGCACAGGCTGATAAATCAACCCATAGCCCAGCCCCGCTGATAAATCAAACGATTGTATAGACTGGTTACTCATAACTTTCTCCTGGTTTGGCTCAATGGCCGGGCTAAATTATAAAGGATTTTTAGACTCTTTTCAAGTGAAAGAATCTCTATACAGTTTAAGCTTTATTTGCTATTAAAGGGATATGATCAAATTCCCCATAAAGTTTGAGGTTGAGGCGAGCGCTCCGCAGGGATCTCATGGCAATTGGACCGCCCAAACCGATCTCCTCCCCCCTATCCCCTGCGCCATCCCCCCTGAATTTATGGGGCCAGGCGGGGGCTATTCGCCCGAGGATCTCTTTGCCATCTCGTTGCTCAATTGCCTTATGGCCACTTTCAAAGTGTACTGCGAAAAGTCAAAAGTGACCTTTGATGAGATCAAAGGAAAAGTGATCTTGACTGTAGATAGAATCCAGCCTCAAGGGTTTGCCATGACGCACGCCGATGTCTCTTTCCATATTACGGGCGCTTCCGATGCAGAGAAGGCTCGGAAAATAATGGACAACGCCATCAAAGATTGCGCCGTCAGCAACTCGATCAAGACGGGAAAAACCTTCCACATAGACATTAATTAAATTGCTTTTTGCTTCCTGTTTTTCATAAAATGTTGACTTATGAATCGTGTACTTGGATTGATTTGTATGGTTGGGGTACTGCTTTCTGGCGATGCGTTTGCGATGAGCCGCGCAGAAAATAAGCCGATGGTCGTCATTCTCATGGGACCTCCAGGCGCCGGCAAAGGGACCCATGCGGGCCCTCTGAGTGAACACCTCGCGCTCCCCCACATTTCCACAGGCGATCTCTTCCGCGAAAACATCCGCAATCAGACTCCCCTCGGCAAGAAAGCCAAAGGATTCATGGATCAAGGACATCTCGTCCCCGATGAACTCGTTCTCGATATGCTTTTTGATCGCGTCGCCAAAGATGATTGCAAAAATGGATACATTCTCGACGGCTTTCCCCGCACACTCGCCCAAGCGAAATCTCTCGATCAACGGCTAAAATCCCACCGTGTCATCGCTCTAAACTTCAATCTAGCCGACCCAATTATCATCGAGCGAATCACGGGGCGCATTGCCTGCAAGCAATGTGGACGCCCCTACCACAAAACTTATGATCCTCCCAAGCAAGAATTGCTCTGCGATTCCTGCGCTGGCCCCCTCTATCAGCGGGACGACGACAAAGAAGAAATCATCCGCAAGCGCCTCGAAGTCTATCGCGTGCAAACGCAGCCCCTCATCGAGCACTATGCCAAGCAAAAAGATGTCCTCCGCGAAATCGATAGCGAAAACCCCAAGACCCAAGTCTATCAAGATGTGTTAGAAGCTTTGCCTGCAGTCGCCTCTTTGGCTAAATAAATTCACCGGCATTTATTCGCAAGGGCACCTGGCCTTATTCAACGCAAAGGCGCAAAGGCGCAGAGAAAAAAATATCCTCTTCTTTGCGCCTTTGCGTTTAAAAGAGCCACACACACCTGTTATCAAATACCCGTTGAGATTTTCATTGATTTACAAGCTGCTCGGCCTTTTTTAGGGCGGCATCGATGTGGGGGAAAATGTGGTTGTCCCCAATGAGGCGAGTTAGACCAAACTTCTTTAGATCCTTTTCTGTTTGGCCATGCACTCCGGAGAGGAGAAGCGTGGTCTTCGCGTGGCGGCATTTGTGGTAGAATTCTTTGAGGGCGTTCATGCCTGAGGCGTCGATCATCGGAATTTGACGGAGCCGGAGGATAAAGACTTTGGGCGGTTTCTCCATGTTGACGAGGGTATCTTTTAGGACATCTGCCGCGCCAAAGAAAAAGGGTCCCTGAATTTCATAGATCTCAACGCCTGGGGGGATTTTCTTTTTGTAGATAGCGTCTGGATCGCTTTTTTCTGGGAATTCAGTTGTGGCTTCTTGGAAAAGGTGGGTGATCGGTATTGTTTTGGAGAATTGGCTCATCTGCTTCATGAAAAGGAAGGAGGCAAGGATCATTCCGAAGGCAATCGCAATGGTGATGTCGACAAAGACAGTGAGGAGAAAGGCGGTCAGGAGGATGCTCACATCTCCGAGAGGCGCTCTGAAAAGATTGATGAAATGGCTGATTTCACTCATGTTCCAGGCAATCATGATGAGGACGGCGGCGAGTGCGGCGAGAGGGATTTGGCTGACAATGGGGGCAAGGAAGAGAATGATGCAAAAAAGGGTGACGGCGTGAATCATCCCCGCAACGGGGGTTTGGGCTCCTGTTTTTACATTGGCAGCGGTGCGGGCGATGGCGCCGGTGGCGGGGATGCCGCCGAAAAGGACCGAAAAGAAGTTCGCTATCCCCTGCGCGACGAGTTCGCAGTTGGATTTGTGGCGCGTGCCGATCATTCCATCGGCAATCACACAGGAAAGAAGCGATTCAATGGCCCCTAAAAAGGCAATCGCCATCGCGTCGAAGAAAATCTCAGCCATTTTATCTTGAGGAATGTGAAATGAGGGAAGGGAGGGAAATGGGAGCTGGTGGGGAATCTCGCCAAACTTGGATTGGATCGTCTCGACGGGAATGTGAAAAAAATAGGTGCATAAAGTGGCAAGGACAATTGAGGCGATTCCCCAGGGTAAGGCGGGAATGAAACGGCGGATGAGGAGGATGAGGGCAAGCGTTCCTCCCCCAACGGCCACGGTTGTTCCATCCAATGTGGGAAAGGCAGAAAAATAGGCGCTCCACTTCTCGATAAAGTTGGCTGGCGGCGTGCCCATTTCAAGGCCAAAGAAATCTTTGATTTGGGAAGAGAAAATAATGACGGCGATGCCTGTCGTAAAGCCCATGACCAGCGGATGGGGCACATATTTAATCCAAGTGCCTAAACGGGTAATTCCCATGATGAGGAGCAAAACGGCTGCAATGAGAGTTGAAAGGGCCAACCCTTCATAGCCTGTTCTTTGGATGATCTCATAGATAATGACGACAAAGGCGCCTGTGGGTCCCCCAATCTGGACGCGGCTCCCTCCCAATGCGGAAATCAAAAAGCCGGCAATGATCGCAGTAAAAAGGCCCCGATCGGGCGTTACGCCAGAGGCAATGGCAAAGGCCATCGCGAGGGGCAAGGCAATGATCCCCACTGTAACTCCAGCAAGTAAATCTTTTCTAAATGTTGAAAAGGAGTAGCCGGAACTCAGCGCAATATACGATTTGGGGATAAATTCGTGGAATCGTTTCATGACTTAATTCTGGCAGAGTTTGACAAAAAAATAAACAGTGGACAAATTAGGTGGATGAGATTTTTCATTCCCATTTTGGCCCTCATCGCTTTTTATCCCACATTTGCCTATTTCTGGGGTGTTGGCCTTTTTTCACCGAAAAAAGAGGTGGTAGGTGCGGCCAATCCCATTGGCGCCAAATATCTTCAAAGCGAGAGGCCCCATGTCAATTTGGTCGAGGCGCTAGAACAAGTCCCCCGCATTGCCGCGGAACGGGCGATCTCTGTTGAGGCAGTGGAGCGAGTAATCCTCTACCACATCCGCTTTTCATTCGGGAAAAAAACAGTTTTCGTAGCAGATGTGAATGCGGGGCTAGACTCTCTTTAATGATGTCCGCCGCCGTGTCCATGTCCCCCATGACTTTGGTCATTCCAATGGTGCCAGTTGTGGTCCTGATGATGTCCATGGCCCCAATCATCTTCATTGTCATACCAAACGCCCCAGTATAAGCCGGGACCATACCAAGTGTCGGTATAATATTCGTCATCGTCGTAGTAATAGCCATTGCCTGCGTTGACATCGACTTCTACCCCGCTTAAAGCGGCTGCAAAAAGAATGAAAAATAGGAATTTATTCATGAGTGCCTCTGTTGTACACGATTCCACCAATAGGGATAGCGCCTGCGCCAGATCCAGTAAGCTTCTTTACTTCCATACCAATGTCCATAATACCATCCAGGACCATACCAAGACTCGGTATTGTCATAGTAATATTGGCCATTGTAATAGAAGATTGTAGGATGGCGTTCAGCGATAGGAGTGCAAAGGGAACTGAGAAGAGAAAGAAAATAAAAAGTTCCCTCTAGCATGTCAAATTAACGACCTCTGCCGCTGGGATCGAGGGTGTGATAGCGCCAATGGCCCTGATCCCAATGACCTCGGCCGCTCCAGTTGCGATGGTAGTTGTGCCAGGTAGAATGGTTGCCTCTCCAGGCCCAAAAGTCCTCTTCATTGCCAAACCAGACTCCATAATACCATCCGGGACCGTACCAAGAATCTTGGTAATAAAGGCCGCTATCTTCTGTATTGGCGCGAACGCCTACAGTTGCTGAGCCGACAGAAGCTAAGAAAATGAAACTAAATAAAAATGCGATTTTACGCATAATTCCTCATTTTTGAATTAATGATGGTGGCCGCCGTGCCAATGGCCGCCGTGCCAGCGCCCGCCGCGATGACCCCAACTATTGTAATAGCCTCGATAGTAGGGGTAGCGGCGCCGCCATCCGTAGTATCCAGGCTCATCATCGAAATAAACGCCGTAGTACCATCCTGGGCCGTACCAATCATCGTCATAGTAGTAGTAACCATCGTCGTATCCTCCCCCTACATCGACAGACACTCCCGCCGAAGCATTAAGAGAAGAAAAAAAGACAAGAGCTGAAATAACCAATAACTTGCGCATAGGGCACCTCTCTAATTCGCACCTTATGCAAGAAAGAAGATTCTGACAATAATTATTTACGAAGATGGCTTAATGGGCATTTGGTAACAGGTGTGTGTGGCTCCTTTAAACGCAAAGGCGCAAAGACGCAAAGAAGAGGATATTTTTTTTCTTTTTTCTCTGCGCCTTTGCGTCTTTGCGTTGAATAAAGCTAGGTGCCCCTGTGAACAAATGCCGGTGAATCTATTTACCAGAGGCCGAGGAACTTCCACCAGAGGCCGCCGACTGCCGTCCAGATGGCAATATTTGCAAGGCTGCAAATAAAGGCCATCTTCCACCACTGGGCGACGGTCAGGTAGCCGAGCCCAAAAAGGATAGGCGCGGGTCCTGAGCCATAATGAGTGAGCGCGCCATAGAGGCTGCTAAAGAAAGCGAGAATGAGCGCCGCAAGTTCAGGAGGCGTCCCCAAAGCGATAGAGACGATGAGAAGAGGGGCATACATCGCGCCAATGTGGGCCACGTTGCTGGCAAAGAAATAGTGGGAGTAGAAATAGACCAAACTAACGATAAAAAAGCCAATGATCCATTCATATCCCTGGACATGGGTGACCACCCATTGGCTAAACCAAGTGGTGAGGCCGAATTTATTGAGAAAACTGGAGAGAGTCACGAGAGTGGCAAACCAGATAAACGTATCCCAAGCCGATTGCTCATCCAATACATCCTTCCAACTCATAATCCCCGTGAAAAGCAAAAGGGCAAAGCCGATCATCGCAGCCACAGAGGCTTTAATGCCTATATGATGCCCAAAAATCCAAAGAATGATCAGGAGAACCAAAGTCCCCAGCATGATCCATTCCTTCCCCTTCATCGGACCCATTTGCCTAAGCTTCTCTTGCGCCATCTCTTTTGCATGGGGAGTTTTCCGGATGACTGGAGGGGCTAAGCGGAATAAGAGATAGGGAATCGCAATCAGGCTGACAATCCCGGGCAAGATAGCCGCAATCGCCCAGCTAGACCAAGTGATTTCAATGCCTTGAGCGCGTGCGATTTCTGCAATTAAAGGATTTCCCGCCATGGAAGTGAGGAACATGGCACTTGTAATGGCCGATCCTTGAAAGGCGCAAAGGGCTAAAAAAGCCCCCATTTTCGGATCGTCCGACTTGCCGGTAAACACATCGGCCAAAGCTTTCACAATTGGATAGACAATGCCGCCCACTCTTGCCGTGACGCTTGGAATGGTTGGCGCTAAAATCAAGTCAGTCGCCACAAGGCCATATCCCAGCCCCAAGCTGTTTTTGCCGAGCAAGCTCATCACTTGGTAGGCCATCCGGTTTCCAAGACCTGTCGAGATGAAGCCGCGGGCAACAAAAAAGGCAAAGACGATGAGCCAGACCACGTCGTTGCTAAATCCGCTGAAGGCGTCGGCAAAAGTAAGGGTGCCGGTTATTACGGAGATCGTAAGAGCAAAAACGGCAATCGTCCCCATTGGCAAGGGTTTCAAGATGACGGCGATCATCGTCGCAAGGAAAATGGCGAACAAATGCCAACCATTGCTCGTCACTCCTTGAGGTTCTGGCATAAACCAAATGATGATTCCTATCAGAACTGAAATTCCAAAGAAAAGGGCATTCTTCTTTTTCATAGTGCTCCCTTCAAAAAAGATCGACTATAGACCACAACGAAATTTTTTACATATAAGATAATTCACGCTTTAGATAAAATGGCTGCCATGAAAAAGTGGATCCTCGCCCTTTCTCTTTTCCTTCAAGCAGCCGCTTTCGCCGGTCCTTATGAACAGCTCTTCGAATTGTTTGGCATTTCACCGCAAGCGATGCCTGCTGAAATCGTAGCGGAAACTCACCGCCTTTGGGCGCAACCCAGCAAAGAGCGTTGGGAATATGATCGCCGCTTTGAGGAATTAAGAGCGCAACTTTGGCCCCTCTTTGACGAGCTCCACCTTCTTCAGGCCCAAAAGCCTCAGAAAATGCATTACCATTACGCCCTTGTCGTCGGCGCCCTTCTCTCTCGCGTCGAAGATCGGGTCCATTTCCTCACTGACCTATATAAGGAGGGAATCCAATTCGATCAGATTGTCTTCCTTACGGGAGAACGACCTCTTCTCGATGCAGAGCAATCCCTCACAGGATTGAAAACAGAAAGAGAAATGGCCGAGTGGGTCTACGCCCGCTCAGATCTGCCGAAAGAAATCCCAGTCCTCTTCATCGACGCTCCCATGAAAAAGGGCTCTAAGACCACCTATTATCTGAATAGAATCGCCCGCCCCGGCTTAAACGATACGCTCTTTTTTTGGCTCAAAACAAACCCCACCCCAGGCGATGCCCTGCTGATCTCGAGCCAGCCCTATCTCAACTATCATCAAGCCGTGGCCGAACACCATCTCCCAGATCCATTTACAGTAGAACCCGCCGGCCCCGCCGCCTCCCCCACCGCTTCCGTCGCCCTCATCCTCGACACCCTCGCCAAACAACTCTCCTGGCAAAATCTCCCGTAATCTTATTGCTGTAAAGGTTCCATTTTGGTTAAAGTAGCCCCTATTTTTAAAGAGGAGATAAAATTATGGCCAATGGAGTTCGAGCAGCCTCACCTTTAATTGGAGAAGCCGCACCTTTAAATCGAAATGAGAAAAGTAGTGAATTGACAAGAGAGTTATTGAAAATTGCTGAAACAAGACAAAAAGTAAGCACTTGCTTTTCTTGTATCTGTCTCCCAGTAGGAATCCCCCTATGCTTTGGACAAGGTATTTGTTGTTGCTTGGGTAATTGTTTGGGTTGCGATGATTCACACAGTGCTTGGGAATGCGTATATAAATGCCACAAGTACGTCACAGAAACCGCATTTGGAGAGCGGAAACCTCAAAATAAAATGGAGATGTGTCACCAGGCAATTCTTCCCGCTCCAGCATTCTCCATGCTCTGTAGCTCATGCTGCGATTCAATAGACTCGTCAAGTTTTCTTCTGCCTCCAGAAAGGGAGCAAATGCAAATGCCAGGAGATCAGGAGGGGGGCTAATTTTTCTGGGCTTTACGGCTTTGAGACAATGCGCGTCCAATTGAAGTAGGAGACGAGGGCAACCATAAGAACCGTTAAGCCGATTGCCAGATAGAAATAGGGAGCAATCGAAGCGACTTCTGCCCAGTCGACCCAAATTTCTACAATGCCGATCCCTGTGAAATAAAATCCCACCATCGCAGAGGTGCCCGTCTCAATATAGGGAAGAATAAAGTCTTTGTGGCTAATGAACGCTGCTGTCTTCAACTCCCCTTCGATCATCGAGAGGAGAAGCGGGAAAATCGCTGAACACCCAATCCCCCCAAGCATGAGGGCGAGAAGAAACCCTTTTAACTCTGTTTGCAGGGGGAATAAGATAAGCCCCGCAAGGATGAAGGCGATGAGGAAGAAAAAGATCCGCCGCACGGGGATAAAAAAGAGGGGGACGATCAATAGGACCTGCCCAATGATTTCAAAGAGCCAAAAAATAGAATTTGTTTTGTCGGCGGCTGTTTCGCCAAAGAGTTGCCGGAGATGAAGATAGCCCCACTCGCTAAAGGTGTCTTCGATCATTCCATAACAAAGGACGGCTAGCACGATCAAAACGAGCCGGTAATGGAGCTCGATCCAGATGAGGGAACTTTTTCTGAGGTGTTCGATGTGGGGCGGATAAACGGGATCGAAAAAGAACTTTGAGACGTACCAAATGGAAAGAAAAAGAAGCGCAATGAGAATGGGATAGGGCAGCCAATGCATCCCCTGCAATTGGAGCAAGCCAAGCGTTAGCGGGGAAAGCATCACCCCTAGATTGAAAAAGATAAAAAGGGCGGTCATGGCCGCACTCAATTTTGTGCTAAATTCGAGGACGACGTAGGAGATGAGCGAATTAATGACCGAGGTGAGCGCTACGCCAAAAAAGATCATATCCAAAAAGAGGAAAGTCACAGCGACTTCCCTATAGGATAGCGTTAAGTGGCTTAAGAGGAGCGAAGTGAGCCCAATCACATTGAAGAAAAGACCTAAGATAAGGGAGCGTTTCAGGCCGATTCTGCGGCAAATGAATTGATGGCAGAAAGCGACGCTGACCGCACATCCATAAAGAATGCATTTTGTGATTAAGGAGTATTGTTCGAAATCATGACCTAATAAAAAGTTATCCCGATAGGAAAAGAAGGAGAAAATCATGATATGGAGCGATCCAATGAGAAAAAGACTGAGCGTGTGGATCATTTAACGTCTATCTCCGCAAAAAGATATTTCTCTTTTGGTTTTATGGAGAAGCCAAAATGCTTGCAGAGCTTTTCCATTTGGAAATTCTCAGCTAGCATTTGCGCCCGGATTCTATGGATCTTTTCTTGTTTTGCGACTTGAAGGATTTTCCCCATGAATTTGCTTCCAATTCCTTGATTTTGCCACTTGTCTTTGATCGTCATGGTAAACGTCGCGTCCCCTGTCCCCGGTATTTTTGTCAGGCGAATCACCCCGAGAATTTCTTTTCCTTTTACTTCTGCCACTAAGGCGATTTCCCGATCGTAATCATTGAAGCAAATGCGAAGGAGGCGATCATGCGTCACTCTCTCATCGTAATGGAGCGCTTTGAGGAAGCGCTGCCGCACCGTTTCATGGGAGAGATCTTTATGGAACTGGACCATCAGCGGCTCATCTTCAGGGCGGATGGGGCGGATGACAACGGGAGTGCCATCTTTCAGGCGCCATTCCTCCATATATTGGGTCGGATAAGGGCGTATCGCAGAGCGGGGAAGATCTTCTTCTTTCAAATGAGGATCGTGCAAAATGACCCGAGCGTCTAGGGCGATCATTTTCTCTGGCGAGACCAAAAGAGGATTGATGTCGCACTCTTTAATCCAGGGCTGCTCGATGACGAGATGGCTAAAGCGGACCAAAAGCTGTTCCAATTTTGCTAGATCAATTGCTTTTCGCCCCCGCACACCTTGCAAAGCCGTATAAATTTTGGTTTGCTCCATCATCCGCCGCGCCAATGTGGTCGTCAAAGGAGGGATGGCCAGCGCCCGGTCTCTATAAACTTCTACAAGCTGCCCTCCCGATCCAAAAAGAAGGACCGGCCCAAACTGTTCATCGATCGAACTTCCCAAAATCAGCTCATATCCATCCAGTTTGATCATCGGCTGCACGGTGACCCCCTCAAAGTCTTTTCCCAACACTTTCGCGCGAATATCCTCAAACGCTCGTTTCACTTCCTCTTTATTTTTTAGATTGAGTTTCACTCCCCCCACATCGCTTTTATGGGTAATGGTATGGGAATAGAGCTTCACGACGATGGGGAATCCCATCTTTTCTGCGATCTGGGCTGCCTCCTCCCCGCTTTTTGCAATTCGAGTCTCCACTGTGGGAATTCCATAGCTCTCTAAAACTCGTTTTGATTCATATTCATCGAGGATCGTCCTCTTTTCTTTTCTGGCCTGGTCAATGATCTGTCCCAACGCTTTTTTCTCAGCTAAACGGGCTTCTTCCGTTTCAACAGAGACTTCATAGATTCCCTTTAGATTATAAGTATAGCGCCACATTGCAGCGAAAGTTGTACACGCCTGATCTGGATATTCAAACGTAGGAATGCCGAGCCCTGTTAAAACTTCATCCCCTTTTTGAACGCTATCCCCTCCCATCCAGCTGGCTAAAATAGGCTTAGAAAGATGGGCATAAGGTTTTAGTTTTTCGGCCGTTTCAGTGGGCTGCGTCATATCTTGGGGCGTTAAGATCACCAATATTCCCTCAGAATGGGGATCTTTGGCTACGATCTCAATCGTCTTGGCATATATTTCTGCGCTCGCATCGCCCAGAATATCGACAGGATTATTCCGGCTCCATTGGGGCGGAAGAAGTTGATTCAGCGCCTCCACCGTTTTGGGATCCAAAACAGCCAACTCCCCTCCCCTTTCGATCAAAGCATCTGTGGCGATGACGCCAGGGCCTCCCGCATTCGTCACAATCGTCAAATGGGGCCCCTTAGGTCTTGGCTGCTTCGCCAACACCTCCGCCATTCCAAACAGATCGGCAATCGCATCCACTCTCAACACGCCAATGCGCCGCAGCGCCGCGCTAAACACCTCATCGCTCCCAGCCAAAGCTCCCGTATGCGAAGCGGCAGCCTTTGCCGACTGCGCCGTGCGGCCCGCCTTAATCAAGATGATTGGCTTTGTCAGCGCCACTTCCCTCGCAGCCGACAGAAAGGAGCGGGGATCTCCGACGCTCTCCATGTAAATGAGAATGCTCTTCGTCCCGGGATCTCCCCCAAAATAATTGATCAAATCGCCCCAATTCACATCGACCATCGAGCCAATGGAAACAAAGGCGCTAAAACCCACCTTTTCCCGTAAACTCCAATCCAAAACGGCCGTGCACAGCGCCCCCGACTGAGAAATAAAGGCGATATTCCCTTTATGCGCCATCCCTGCGGCAAACGTCGCATTCAGCCCCGTATTGGGATTCATCACCCCCAAGCAATTGGGGCCGATGATTCGCATATTCCCTTTCCGGGCATACCCCAAAAGTTCCTGTTCCAACGCCACACCCGGCGCTCCCATCTCCTTAAATCCCGCCGAGATCACAATCGCCGCCGGCACTCCCGCCGCTGCGCATTCCTTAATCACCATCGGAACTACCTTCGCAGGAGTAACGACAACAGCCAAGTCTACTTTTTTAGGAACACTCCCAATATCAGGATAGGCCTTCACCCCCAAAACTGCCGGCCGTTTCGGATTCACCGGAAAAATCTCTCCCCCAAAATCGGTGGCCATCAGATTTTGCATGACGGTGCGCCCCACGCTCCCCTCATTTTCCGTCGCGCCGATCACAGCCACAACCTTTGGCTGGAACACATGATCCAGCTGTTCATGCTGGCGGAACAAAAAATTCATCGATGGGTCAAATGACTCGTCTTTCATAGGATCTCGTTCTTATCCTATGAAGTAACAAACCTAGCAGATAATTTCTATTCGAAATAGAGTTCGCTAGGGATTTAAGATCCCGTCGCCCATGCGAAGAATTGGGAGGCCGCGCCAGTCACCTTTACGGCTGAAAGGAGAAGGGAAGCGCCAACAATTTGAAAAAGGCGCCGAATTTGAAAATGGGGATTGTCAGGATCAATAGTTCCTAGCCTCAGCCCCGCCGCACCTATTATGCCACCAACAAAAGGAAGGGGATTACCCCGAACAGCAGGCCGATTAAGAGGAATACCACCAATATAAGTTGATCCCTCTGTAGGACAACAGACTGAGCATATCATTAATAAACAAACTCCAATCCGTACACGGTCTCGACCTTCGAATTGACCTTCCACATCCATCACTCGTTCTATTTGTTGAAGTAGGACATTCGTGAGTCCACCGCCGAGAGCACCTATCGCTGCGGATACCATTGCTTGAGGAATTGGGCCGGTAGATGAAGAAAAAGCAACGACGCCACCCGCTATTGCACCCGTTATTGTAGGGCGAAACAGTTCCCGAGCTATTTGGGCTATAGGACAAATTTTTCTCCTCCGAGAGTTGGGGATTGCCAATGAGCATCTCAAAGGGCAGATAGGGGGCAGTCCCTCCCCTATTCGATGACCGATATAGGCAGAAATACAATCGGGATGAAAAATGTGTCTTCTTTCCCCGTTTTTGGGATGCGATGAGAAAGGGCGTCTTCGGCCATGACAAATCATGCAGGAGAGCGTCCCCTGTTCTTTCCTCTCTTCTTGTATTTCCGCCTCTGTCAATTGAATCAATGGGAGAGGACCGGATCCTTGAACTGACATAAATATTCCTTTTTTGGTTATGTATGCGTGTAATGTTACACCACTACAAAATTACGGTCAAGAAATAATTAAATTTTTTAATGGGGAGGTCCTGTTTTTCCAATGCCTTAAACCCCAAAAAGTTGCAAAAAGGGTGCCTTAAATCCCAAAAAGTTGCAAAATAAGGGGAAAGAGGAGGTTTAATGCCCAAATTCTTGCCGGAAGTCTTTGTTTCCAATGCAGCTTTAGCCTCCCGGGTCTCTAGGGGGGTTAAGAGTGGGGTGCTGCGCAAACTGGGCAGCCGGGTTTACACCACCAATCTGAAGGAAAATCCTGAGGTTTTGGTACGCCGCCATGCCTGGTTTTTAGTAGAAGAGCTATTCCCTTCAGCTGTCATTGTCGATCGCACTGCCCTAGAACACCGGCCTGCCGCCGACGGTTCTATATTCATCGTCTCCAAGAAAAAGCGATCCTGTATTTTACCCGGGCTTTCTATCCATCCGCGCAAGGGGCATGGCCCATTGGAAGAAGACAAACCCTTTATGGAGGGGCTTTATTTGGCTTGCCCAGCCAGAGCCTACCTGGAAAACATGCGCAGGGGCCGCGCTCGAAAGGGATCGGTGGCGAGAACCCTTTCCCGAGAGGAAATCGAGGAAAGGTTAGAGACCCTTTTGCGATCCACTGGACCAGAGGCGCTTAAAACATTAAGGGACGACGCCCGCCGCATCTCTTCCATACTGGGAGCAGAAAAGGAATATAAGGCATTGGATGCTCTCATCGGCACCCTTTTGGGAACGCGCAAAGCCCCCCTAAAATCTCCAGTAGCCATTGCTCGCGCTCGAGGGGAACCCTACGATCCCAAGCGGTTGGACTTGTTCCAAAAGCTCTATGAAGCGCTTGCCTCAACGCCATCGGAGATCCGCACTATACCCCATGCAGGTAGAGCTCTCCCCTTTTTCGAGGCCTATTTTTCTAATTTCATTGAGGGAACAGAATTTGAGATCGAAGAAGCCGCCCGTATCATCTTTGAGGGAAAAATCCCTAAAGATCGCCCTGCTGATGCCCACGACATCATCGGTACCTACCAGATTGTTTCCGATCCCAATGAGATGAAGAAAATCCCTAAAAATGCAGACGAATTGATGGTACTCTTGAAGAATCGCCATGCGCATTTGATGCAGGGGCGTCCAGAGATGAACCCTGGGGAATTTAAAACCCTGCCAAACCGTGCCGGTTCTACTTTTTTTGTCGCTCCCGAGCTTGTAGAAGGAACGTTGAGAAAGGGATTTAAATGGTTCCAAGCGCTCGATACTCCATTCCAGAGGGCCGTATACATGATGTTTCTAATCGCGGAGGTGCACCCCTTTGCGGATGGCAATGGAAGATGCGGACGGATCATGATGAACGCCGAGCTCGTGGCAGCCCGTCAGGCGCGCATCATCATTCCGACCATTTTCAGAAACAACTACCTAGCGGCGCTCAAATCCTTGACCCACAACGCCCAAGCAATTCCCCTCATCCGCACTCTCGATTTTGCGCAGCGCTATACATCCCGCATTGACTGGAGTGAAATCAAAAGAGCGCAAAAGATGCTCACGGAAACCCATGCCTTTGACGATCCCAATCAAGCCGACCTCCAGGGATTGCGTTTAATAATTCCATGAATAGTAGAAGAGAAGGCCGAAGATCGTAATGATGGCTGCGGCGATGAGGCGCCAGCGGGCGATTGGATGATGGATGACTATAGTTTGATCATCTCGGTCCCAGCTCGTTATCTTGAATAGTTTTAGCCGCTGGTAGGCGACGAATAGACAAAGAAGGTTGACTACGGGAATGCCCATTCCCAATCCGCGGAACCAGACGGCAAAGCTCCGCTTTAGAGCGCTCATATAATCGAATTTTCGTTTGGGCTTGAGCTCAATGCCGAGGAGCCACTTGCCTGGGGTTTTTCCCCAGAGGAATAGAAAGAGGGCTTCGAAGGGGATCCAGACAAAGAATTCGAAGGGGATCAGGTGTTCATATTTCCCAAAGGGAGATTGGCCGCGGAAGGTGTACTGCAGGCCCAGGAGGAGCAGGAAAAAGAGAGAATAATCGAAAAATCGGGCTAGGAATCGGAGCCAGGGATTGACAGGGACGGGGTGGCGTTTGGGTTCAGATTTCCCCTCGATAATGATTTCTGATGGTTCAATGACGTCATCCATATTGTGTATTATAAGGGAATGATTTTATTTTTTACCCAAAGAAATGTGCCGCAATAGAGGGCGGGGATCCAGAAGAGCCAGCCGATGAGGATCAGACTCAGAAGAAGGGCGAGCAGCGAGCCGCTGAGGGCGATGGCAAAACAATCTGTTCCATGATTCTTGATCCAGGCGACGCGCTGGTCTGCGGTGAGGCCAAAAATCGTGAGGGAAAGGTCGAGGCTTTCAAGGACGGCGAGGTGGTTGGCCGCAAGGAGGGAGATGGGGAAAATCAGGGGCGGTAGATAGAGAAGTGTGGCGAGAAGAAGAAGCGGCCAGAGAATGCGCCATTTGAGAGTGCGGAGAAAGACCCAAAAGGAGGAAATCCAGAGCTCGCCGGGCGTTTGGTTTTCTTCTTTGGCTAGGGCTTTGGCAAAGCAGGCGTTGAAGATGAGGGGGAAAATGAAGATGATCATGAGAATGAGGGTGAAAAGTCCCCAGCCGAGAGAGCGAAGAATGGGCCAAAAGGTGGGGACGGGTGGATAGGTGGCGGTCGTTACTTTGATGCAAACAGCTAGCGTGAGAGTGAAGGCGATGAAAGTGGCTAAGAGGGCCCAGCCCCAGAGGCGGGGTTTCGAAAGGAAATAGCCAAGCCCCAAAAAAGGGGCGCTCCAACGATCCATGAGAACAGTTTAGACGACGGGAAAGTCTCTGTCCATCACCGTTTTGCGGCCATCGTTTCTTGCACTCTCAATGGCTTTAGAGCAAGCTTCCTCCACGATTTTCGTAAGGACTCCCATCACAGAGGCGGAGGTGCTAAAACCACCCGATTTATTCTTGATGTGGGCTTTGACTTTGCTGACAACGACAAGGGATTCGCTCATGAGTTTCTCCTGGGTAAAACCCACCCATATAACAGCTTAGCCATTAAATCAATGAATTCTTAGCGGTATAAAGCCCATATCTATATAATTGTCTCCTTATTTCAACATTTGAGGAAAAATGACAGCTCTTCCTGAAGTAACCGCCTCTTATCCATCTTTAAAGATTGAAGTGAACAAATCGCCGATTGCCAGTATCGAAATACGCAATTGGCCCAAAACTAGTTCTGTTATTCAGTTAATTGTCACCTTAGATGAAAAGTTAGACAAACGATCCTCTAAGCTAACAGAATCAGAATTCAGTAAAGCTATGGATCATGTAATAGGAATTATCCAAACTAAACCATTCTATCGACGTACTTTAGAACAAATGTGTTTTCATGGATGGGGACAAAACAATAACCTTTTTGAGGTGGAGTATTGTTGCAAACCCGAGAATAGAATCGAGATAGGGGGCTATAGGAAAATAGGTAATCTACCAGAACCTAAATCAAATCATTTTCAAGCTAGGCTTGATCTAGACAGGACATATCTTCATGATTTAAAAGATCACGGCTTTGTCCATACCATCCAAGCCTCGATACATACACTCCATAAAAATGGTTTCATCACGAAGGAACAACTACAAAGAATCACTGGTTTTATTAAAGAAAACTTTTTCGATAAAGGTGAACTTACTTAAAGGATCGATCCCGATGCTCGCAGGAGGCGGTTCATGAGCGCTGCATTGGATTGGACGGCGGCGCTGCAATAGATATCGATGGCCGAGATGCCCAGGCGGTCGGCGCGGCGTAAAGATGCATAAAGCGTTTGGGGGCTTAGAGGGTGCGCGCCTGGAAGGGGCTCTGCGGAGAGGATAAAGGGGGCTTTGAGCTCTTTGAGGTCATAGACGAGGCGTAACGTGGCTTTTGGGGCATAGTGGCGATATTTCATGCCTGGAGAGAGGATAGGGCCGTCTTTGGGAGGGAGGACGATCTTTTCTCCCAGGACTTCTTCTAATTGTCCTTGAGTGATCTGCCCGGGGCGCAAAAGAGTGGGGGTGGAGTGGACGAGGCTGAGTACTGTCGATTCAATTCCAACAGAGCAGGGCCCTCCATCGAGAATCAATGA
>DATIHQ010000053.1:0-17247 GCA_035480535.1 Chlamydiales bacterium | reverse complement strand
GCCGTTTCAAAGGAAAAGGCGGCAATGGGGGCCCTTTTTAGGATGAGTTCGGGGTGGGGCGAGGCGAAATGGGAAATTCTCTGGAGGCGCGCATCGGCGGGAGAAATAAGGAGCGGCGTTTCAAAGGAGAGACGATCATTTTCTTTGGTGCCGAAGAGGGCGTAGAAGCCTCCCATGCGGGCATCGACTAAGATGACAAACGATCCTTCAATGGGGGGGACAAATCCTTTGAGACTGCAAAAGCCGAGAAGGGGAATTTGCCAGCCCAATGCGAGCGATTTGGCAAGCGCTGCGCCGACTCGAACCCCTGTATAAGAGCCAGGACCCGTTCCCGCTGCAATGAAATCGGGTTTGAACGAATGGCAATCTAAGAGCCGCTTCACTTCCATGGGGAGTTTTTTAGACAGCTCCGCGCCGCCCGGCAGGACTCTCGCTGCAATGGGTTTGCTTCCCTGAGCCAGAATTAGGCATGCTTTTTCAGAACTCGTTTCAATGATTAGCGATTTCATATTGAGTTAGTTTAACACAAAAATGAAAATAAGTGGATCAATTAAAAATTTTGCTTTTCAAAAAAAGGAGTTCTTGAAACAAGAAGATAAGACAACAGAGGTGTTTATGGAACATGCAGCAAAACAAGCCTATGGGCTTCTTCGTTTTGTATTTATTGTGATCCCCATCGTTGCGGGATTAGATAAATTTTTTCATTTATTAGTGAACTGGGAGCAATATCTATCCCCAATGGCTATGAATATGCTGGGAGGCCATGGTTCTGGGTTTATGATGGCAGTGGGTGTGATTGAGATCATTGCAGGACTTGGAGTCTGGTTTAAACCAAAGATTTTCTCCTATATTGTAGCTCTTTGGCTGGCATTGATCATTGTGAACCTGATCACTCTTCACAATTATTATGATGTGGCTGCAAGAGATCTGGGCCTTTGCCTTTCGGCGCTTGCTTTGGGCCGATTGAGCAGCGTTTATGCAAAGTAATGTAAAATCAGATTTCGATTTTTAGGCTGGCCTGGTAAAGTGGTTAAGCTTTACATGAATAGGGGTGAGTTTGAAGGAAGATCCAGAGAAAGAGTCGGTTTTGCCCGAAGAGGCTGTGATTGAAGAAGAGGGGTCGCCCTCTAAAAAAGAAGAGACGCGCACTCTTTTGCCGACTCTTCCTTATCCAAATCAGCTCTATCTTTTGCCTTTAAATCGCCGCCCCTTTTTTCCCGGGATGGCAGCGCCGATTGTCATTGAGCCCGGCTCCTATTATGAAGTCTTGAAAATCGTCGCCAAAACAGATCACAAATGTTTAGGCCTTTTCCTGACTCACAAAGAAGATGTGAATATTTATAAGATCGGGATTGACGACCTCCATGAAGTGGGCGTGGTTGCCCGCATCTTGCGGATCATTCCAATGGAGCAGGGAGGCGCGCAAGTCGTTCTCAATATGGAAAAGAGGGTGGTGATTGAGAAGCCGCTGAAGAACAAATATCTCTTGGCGCAGGTGAAATATCACGATGATACGCCACTTGAGCATCTTTCTAGAGAACTCAAAGCTTATTCGATCAGCATCATTACGACGATCAAAGAGTTGCTGAAGCTAAATCCCCTTTTCAAAGAAGAATTGCAAATTTTCTTGGGCCACTCCGATTTCACTGAACCTGGGCGCCTGGCCGATTTTGCTGTGGCATTGACCACTGCGACTCGAGAGGAGCTGCAAGATGTTTTGGAGACATTTGATATTGAGAAACGGATCGATAAAGCGCTTCTTCTTTTGAAGAAAGAACTCGATATCAGCAAGCTGCAAAGCACGATCAATCAGCGGATTGAGGCGACTATTTCCAAAACGCAAAGGGAATTTTTCCTTCGCGAACAGCTCAAGGCGATCAAGAAAGAGCTGGGGATGGAAAAAGATGACAAAACAGTCGATATGGAGAAATTTGAAGAGCGGCTGAAAAAGAGAAAAGTCTCCGATGAAGTGATGAAAGTGATTCGCGAGGAGATGGACAAATTAAGCGCACTGGAAGTGCAATCGGCTGAATATGGCGTTTGCCGCAATTATGTCGATTGGCTCACCACAGTTCCTTGGGGCATCTACAGCAAGGAAACGCACGATTTGAAAAAAGCGGAAAAAGTCCTTGAAGAAGATCACTACGGCCTAAAAGACATTAAGGAGCGGATTCTCGAATTCATCGGCGTGGGAAAATTAACTGGGGGCGTGAAAGGAAGCATCATTTGCCTCGTAGGTCCTCCGGGAGTGGGTAAAACAAGCATTGGAAAAAGCGTGGCGCGCGCATTGAATCGAAAATTCTACCGCTTTTCTGTGGGGGGCATGCGCGATGAAGCGGAGATTAAAGGGCACCGCCGCACCTATATTGGAGCGATGCCAGGCAAATTGGTTCAAGCGCTGAAGTTTGCGCAGACGATGAACCCCGTCATCATGCTCGACGAAGTGGATAAAATGGGGGCGAGCTATCATGGCGATCCCGCGTCGGCGCTTCTCGAAGTGCTCGATCCAGAACAAAACAAAGATTTTTTAGATCATTATCTCGACGTTCCCTGCGATCTTTCGAATGTCCTTTTCATTGTGACAGCCAACGTTCTCGATACAATCCCTGAGCCGCTGAAAGACCGGATGGAAATGCTTCGTCTCTCAGGATATATCCAAGCCGAGAAAATTGAGATCGCCCGCAAATATCTCGTTCCGCGCAATCGGAAAAATATGGGATTGAAGGCGGGAGATGTGATTTTCACGAAAGGGGCCTTGGCTCAAATCATCAATGGATATGCCCGCGAGGCGGGAGTGCGTTCTTTGGAAAACAATATCAAGAAGATCTTGCGCAAAGTGGCTGTGAAGATCGCGCGCGGCCCTGTGAAAGGGAAAAAACGACAGCAGGTGGTCGTCTCTGAGAAAAATCTCTCCACCTACCTCGGCAAACCGATCTTTACCAGCGATCGCTATTACAAAGTCAATCCCATTGGAGTTGCGACAGGTCTTGCTTGGACTTCTTTAGGCGGAGCGACTCTCTACATTGAATCGGTCAAATATCCAGCGGAAAAGACAGAGATGAAGCTCACGGGCCAAGCAGGCGATGTGATGAAAGAATCCTCCCAAATCGCCTGGACCTATGCCCACACGTTTGGAGCCAAAATCGCGCCTGAAGTGCCCTTTTTTGAGAAATCGCAAATTCATATGCACATCCCTGAAGGGGCTACGCCAAAAGATGGCCCATCGGCTGGGATTACGATGGTGACATCGCTCCTCTCTTTGCTTTTCAATGTGCCGCTTCGGGAAAATCTGGGGATGACAGGAGAATTGACATTGACGGGAAGAATTCTGCCGATTGGCGGGTTGAAAGAAAAGTTGATCGCCGCGCGAAGATCGAAGCTCAATGTCTTGATCTTCCCAAAAGAAAATTTACGCGATTACGATGAGCTGCCAGAATATTTGAAAAAGGGGCTCGAAGTTCATTTTGTCAGCGATTATCATGAAGTGTTTAAAATCTCATTTCCTGAGTTTAAGGTTCATATACACAAGTTGATTCAAAAATCGGGAATTGGGCAAGGAGGCTCCTCAGATTTCTTGGCCGGAGCGAGAGGCCGTGTTAGAAACACGGTCCGGAGCGAGGACAAGAAATATGAGGCAAAGCCGACGCAGCGCAAAACCGATTTTTGAATCAACTTGTGTATGAGGTTCAGCATGAAAGCAGAGTGGTTGCAAAAAAAGCTCATAGAGCCCGCGCAACTTGAGGCGAAAATCGCTAGTTTGCGGATCAGGAAATTGACGATTGCCACGATCAATGGCTCGTTTGATCTCTTGCATGCGGGACATCTCTTCATCCTCCATCAAGCAGCAAAACAGGCTGACCGGCTGATCGTCGCGCTCAATTCTGATGCCTCCATTCAGAAATATAAGAGTCCTTCCCGCCCGATCATTTCTCTTCAGTATCGATTGGAAATGATGGCGGCCTTGGAATTCGTCGATTACGTCACCTGGTTTGAAGAAACCGATCCGCGCGAGATCTTGTCAAAGATTAAGCCAGATGTGCATGTCAATGGCGCTGAGTATGGAGAAAAATGCATTGAAGCCGAAGTGGTTAAATCCCATGGGGGGCGCCTTCATCTTGTAGAGAGGATTCCCTCTCTTGCGACATCAACAATTATAGAGAAGATCATACAATGCGGATGATCGGCACCCTCTCGAATGAAGATCAAGCGCGCAAATTATCTGCTTTTCTAAAGCGGAGCGGCGTGGAAAATAGCTGTGAAGTTTCCTTTGATTCCCAAAGCGGCCACATGTCGTATCAAATGTGGGCGCATGACGAAGACCAGATGGAGCTTGCTTCGGAAATTTATCAGCGATTTCAAAAAAATCCAAATGATCCCGAATTCAATGTATTGATTCCAGAGGAAGTCGTCTCAATAGAAGAAGAGAGAGTCGAGATAAAAACCCCTCATCGGTTTGGCACCCATTTCACAAACTTCATGTTGGCTCTTTGCACGCTTATTTTTTTCCTCAATGCAATGGAAGAAATTCCGATGCGGAAAGAGGGTCTTTCTGAGAAGAGTTTCTTGATCACTCCTGTGCAGGCGATCTTCCTTTACGATCTCCCTCCTGCCATTGAAAGACTGGAAAAGATCATCGAGAAATTCAAAATCGATCCCAACCAAAAGCTTGAGGATTTGCCCCCCGAAATCAAACAAGAGCTGCAAGCAGCTGAGCAGGTTCCTTTTTGGCGGGGCGCTTATGATGTATTTATCCTCAAAATCAAAGGAAAAGATCCTACACCTGCCGAAGGGCCTCTCTTTGAGCGGATTCGAAAAGGGGAAGTGTGGCGCCTTTTTTCTCCCGCGATTTTGCATCGCGATCTCCTCCACATTCTCTTCAATATGATTTGGCTTTGGGTTCTGGGACGGCCTATAGAGCAGCGAATTGGGATTTTTAAAACGGCTCTTTTAACTATTGCGGCAGCGATTGGCTCAAATACAGTCCAATATTTGATCAGCGGCCCTTTCTTTATCGGCTATTCAGGCATTGTCATGGGACTTGCGGGATTCATTTGGATGCGCGAGCGCGTTGCCCCGTGGGAAGGGTATCCCCTCAATCGGGCCACGGTTCTATTCCTCCTCTTTTTTATTGGGGCCATGTTTCTTTTGCAGTTCGCAGCTTTTTTTATCCAAGTCTTTACCACCTATAATTTCGCACCGAATATTGCCAATGCCGCCCACATTGCGGGAGCGGTGATCGGAGCTGCTTTAGGACGGCTGAATTATTTTTCTCAACGAGTTGTGACCACATGAGTTTGCGCGATCTCACAATTCTAGGTTGCTCGAGTCAACAACCCACTCGCTTTCGCAATCATGGCGCCTATCTTTTGCGCTGGAATGATGAAGGACTTCTTTTCGATCCAGGAGAGGGGACGCAGCGGCAATTTATTTTTGCAGAAATCGCTCCTCCTGTTGTCACGCGGATTTTCATTAGCCATTTTCATGGAGATCATTGCTTAGGGCTCGGTTCCATGCTCATGCGGCTGAATTTAGATAAAGTGACCCATCCGATCCATTGCTATTACCCTGCAAGCGGCAAGAAATTTTTCGATCGCCTTCGTTATGGCTGCATTTATCGAGAGAATATCACGGTAGTTGAACATCCCGTAAAAAAAGCGGGACTCGTGGAAGATGATGGCAAATTCCGCATCGAGGCGGCCTTTCTCGACCATGGAGTGGAAAACATCGGTTGGAGAATCACGGAGCCCGACGTCGTCAAGTTCAACAAAGAAGCGCTGAAAAAATTTGGCATCGATGGCCCTGCAGTGCGCAAATTGGAAAAAGAGGGAAAACTTCTTGTGGGCCATCATTGGGTGGCTCTCGATGAAGTAAGCCACTTAAGGCAGGGGGATGCTTTTGCCTACATTGTCGATACGCGGCCCTGTCCTGAGGCGCTTGAAATTGCCCGCGGCGCCAAGATGCTTCTCTGTGAAAGCACCTATCTCGATGAAGAGCGCGCGCTTGCGCAAGAATATCAGCATATGACAGCGCTGCAAGCGGCTGAACTCGCGCGCAAAGCGGGGGTGCAAACTCTCATTCTCACCCATTTTTCGGCTCGCTACCGCGATCCAGAACTTCTCGGCGTCGAGGCGCGCACAATCTTCCCCAATACCTTCGTCGCCGAAGACCTCAAGCGCTTCCCCTTCCCCAAGTAAAATTTTTTACCACAGAGACCACGGAGAAGCACGGAGGCGGGGATGCCCCGCACCCCATCTATTTTTTTATTTTGCAGTGGTTGATGCCGAGGAAGTGGTAGACGATGCACCAGCTGGCAAAGGCTTCGAAAAAGACGAAGAGGGAGAGGGCGAGGAGGAGCCAGCTGTGGTAGGTATAGGCGCCAAAGAGGAGGCCAAGGGCGATGATGAGGCGGAGAACGCGGCCTGGAGTTCCTATGTTCTTTTTCATTTGGGGGCAGCCTGTTTTTTCTTTTCGAGATATTCTTCGAGCGGTCCTTGATGGATGTGGATTCCATCTTCTTCGAAGGCGATAATTTTTGTAGCAAATCCGTTGATCAGTTCGCGGTCGTGGGTGGCGACGATGGCGGTGCCTTTAAAATCTTCGAGGCCCGAGGCGAGGGCGGAGACGGCTTCTAGGTCGAGGTGATTGTTGGGCTCATCCATGATGAGGAGGTTGGGCGATGTGAGAAGAAGGCTGCCGACGATGAGGCGTGCTGCCTCTCCGCCGGAGAGATTGCGGAGCGGCTTAAAGGCTTCATCTCCGCCAAAGAGCATTCGCCCCAAGACTCCACGCACGTCTTGGTCGAAGACGATGGCTTTGCGCGCTTTGAGCCAATCAAAAGCCGTTTCATCCGTGTGTTTATTTAAAACTTCGCCGTGGTTTTGGGGAAAATAGCCTATTTCAGCAGAATGGCCTGGAGTCACTTTGCCTTTGTCTGGGGGGAGAACGCCTGCGAGAAGTTTGAGAAGAGTCGTTTTTCCTCGGCCATTGTTTCCAATCACTGCGATTTTATCGCCGCGTTGAAATTCATGGGTGAATTTTTGGATCACAGTCGTGTCGCCGTAGCCTTTAGTGAGGCCCTCTGCTTTTAGAGCCACTTGACCTAGTTGTTTTTCGGACGGCGTGAAGCGGATGTAGGGGCGTTGGATATTCGATTTTTTGAGTTCGAGAGGCTGCAAACGGCCGATTTCGCGAATGCGCGATTGCACTTGGCTCGCCCGTGTTCCAGCGCCAAACTTAGCCACGAACTCTTTCAGTTGGGAAATTTTCTTTTCTTTTGCTTTATTCTCATCTTCTGCACGGGAACGGACAGCTGTTTTAGTGACCAGCATCGAGTCGTAATTCCCTGGATAGGTAATGATCGTCTCATAATCGATGTCGGCGATGTCTGTACAGATCGAATTGAGAAAGTGTTTGTCATGGCTGACGACAACGAGGGTTCCCTTATATTCGTGTAGGAATTCCTCTAGCCAAGAGATCGATTCTAAATCGAGGTGGTTTGTCGGTTCGTCGAGGAGGAGAGCTTGAGGATTGCCAAAAAGAGCTTGGCACAAAAGGACGCGGAATTGCCGGTCGGTGGGGATTTCATGCATCTTTTTTCGATGGAGTTCTTCTGGAATCCCCATTCCGATGAGAAGCACTTCTGCTTCTGATTCGGCTGTGTAGCCTTCTTCTTCGGCAATGATTTCTTCCAGCTCTCCGAGTTTCATCCCAATGGCATCGGTCATCTCTTCTTCATAGAGGCGATCTCTCTCAGTCATTGCATCCCAAAGGCGTCGGTTGCCCATGATGACGGTATTGATCACTAAAATCTCGCGGAAATCTTCAATCCGCTGTTTCAGGAACCCCACCTTTTTCGGCAAAGTCACAATGCCCGTCGTTTGGGGCTCCAGCCCCACGATGATTTTAAGCAGGGTCGACTTGCCGGAACCATTGGGTCCAGTCAAGCCGTAACGGCATTCATCGTTGAAGGTGAAATTCACATCTTCGAACAGGGTTCTGCTGCCGAGTCGTTTAGAGATATTTTCTAAAGTAATCATATTTTTTTAGGGAAATGATACCATAAGGGAAAAAGGATGACAATGGACTTTTGCGAGAAGACCGCCCGTTTTTTAGATCATTTGAGGCTGGCGAAGGGGGTTTCTGAGCATACGCTGCGGGGCTACCGGATCGATTTAACATCTTTTTTTAATTTTGCGAAAGAAGAGGCGGCGATCTCCAAGAGAGTTGTCCGGCGCTACCTATCGTTTCTCTATGATCAAAAACTGAGTACCCGGACGGTTTTAAGACGCCTTTCAGCCTTGCGCAGCTTTTTTAAGCACGCCATGAGAGAGAAGTGGGTGGAGGAAAATCCTTTGGAGGAGATCGATAGCCCGAAAAAAGAAAAAAAGCTGCCTGTCTCCATTAGTTATGAGCAAGTAGAGCATCTCTTTAAACAACCCGATACAGCCAACTATTTGGGGTTTCGCGACCGGGTGATTTTGGAACTTTTTTATAGCTCTGGGCTGCGGTTGAGCGAAGTTGCGGGATTGAATCGGCGGGATTTAGACGCGAAGGGGCAGGTTCTCAATGTGTTTGGGAAGGGAAAAAAGCAAAGGCAAGTCCCCATTACGGAGACGGCGGCAGATTGGATTATTCGCTATTTGAATCATGTCGAAAGAGATCTCGATGGGAAAGAACATAGAGCGCAGGCAGATAAGGAGGCCATTTTTCTCAATAAATGGGGAAAGCGGCTTACGACGAGATCGATCGACAGAATGTTTTCTGCCTATTTGAAGGCGAGCGGCTTATCGGAGAGAATCACTCCTCATACCATTCGGCATACGATTGCAACTCATTGGTTGGAGAAAGGAATGGATCTAAAAACGATTCAAATGCTCTTGGGACATACATCGCTTGCTACGACGACGATTTATACGCATGTCTCTTCGAAATTGAAGAGAGAGGTTTATGATAAAACGCATCCGCGTGCGTGAGACGGTAAAAAAAAATGTTTTGGATAAATCCTAAAAATGTATGATGGGTGGATTGAGAAATTCTTTATTGAGGTAAGGTATGTTTAAGAAGATTCTGCCGATTTTAGCGCTGGGATGTTTTTTCCTGTGGGGCGTGAACGGCAATGCAGAGGATTTTCTAGCTGATGAGCAGCAAGAAACTGTGCAAAGTCAACCGATGAAACAAGGTTCGAATGCGAATCCGCAACCCTGTCCTGTGAAAACACTGACCATTGAGGTTCCTTGCGAGTGTCCTCCTAAACCTTGCTGCGTGCCAAAGCCAAAGTGCGTGCGCTGCAGCCCCTGCCCAATTAAGGACTGTATCGATGATTGCGGCGGATTTTATGTTACAGCTGATTTCCTCTGGTGGAGAGCTGAAAACCATGGCTTGAGCTATGCGTTTGATAATGAAGTTAACAGTTCTGATTTTCCAAGTGGAAAGATAGTTCGCGTCAATCCACACTGGGATCCCGGTTTCCGCGTCGGTCTAGGTTGGAATACAGAACATGACTTCTTGGATCTACTGGTCGATTGGACTTGGTATAGAAATCATTCATCAAGTGATCGATCTCATTCGAGCCTAGCGGCTCTGAGCAACGAGGGATTCTATCCTCTGTATCCAGTTGAGGATAGTGCAAGTAATGGCAACTTTAGAAATGTCAGTGCCGACTATACACTGAATTTGAATGTGATCGATTTCGAAATGGGGCGAGGCCTATTTATATCAAAATATTTAGGAATCAGACCTCTTTTGGGCGTTCGCGGTGCTTACTTGAAGCAAAAATTTCATGATCACTTCTCCAGCGCACTTGATGCTACTAGCACTGGCATTGACGAATTGAAATTCGATGCTCACAACCGGTTTTGGGGTGTTGGACCCCGCGCAGGCTTGAATGGTGAATGGGAAATGGGATGCGGCTTTAGCATCATTGGAAAAACATCCGCCTCTCTTCTCTATGGAAAAACACATGTTAAAGCAGAAACAGATGAGTCAACTACGACAAGTTCGGCTTTTGTGCTTCAAAACAGCTACACAGATCATTTCTGGCAGCTGGCTCCAACTTTGCAGTTGCTGTTCGGTTTTCAATATGCGACCTGCTTCTGGTGCGATACGTATTTTGCTGTAAGCGCCTCTTGGGAAGCGAACTACTGGTGGGATCAGTGCAATGTCCCTGTTCCGTTCACAACCTTTACAGCTCCTATGCCGACAGTGGGTAACCAGCCTGTCACTATGGAAGGCTTGACTGTGAATATGGAATGGGACTTCTAAGTCTCTGAACCAGAAAGATGTGCTAGAGCGGGGCCTAAAAACCCCGCTTTTTTTATTTGTCCCAAATCCTCAGGTGTATTATTCGGAGAGTTATCTAACCTTCTTTGTACATTGAGGTATTTATGTTGAAAACACTCTTGCCAATTCTAGCACTCAGCGTAGGGTGCATGGTCGGCTATGCAGATGATGGAGATCAAAATCTCCCATCAAAAGAAATGACAAGCAACTGCGATAAATGCGGGAATCCAAAGCCTTGCAAGCAGAAATGTGAAACTTGTCCAAAACCAGCTCCTTGCAAACCAAAATGTGAGCAGCCAAGACCTTGTCCAAGACCTGAGCCAAAGCCCTGCCCAAAACCAGAGCCTTGCAAACCAAAATGTGAGCAACCAAAACCTTGCCCACCTCCTGCTCCATGCAAACCAAAATGTGAGCCGCCACCACCCAAACCATGCCCAAAACCACAACCAAAACCCTGCCCACCCCCAGCACCTTGCAAACCAAAGTGCAACTAAAGTAGGCAGTTGATCGATGGGGAGTTGCAAAACTCCCCTTTATTCGTTAAACTGTCTCCATGTCTAAAAAAATCAGCCTGTTTTCTCTCGTCTTACTCATCGTCGCGGCCATCGACAGCATTCGCAACTTGCCGGCAACAGCCCTATTCGGAAGCTCTCTGATTTTCTTTTTTCTATTCTCTGCCATCATCTTCCTGATTCCCACTTCCCTCGTGGCAGCTGAATTCTCCTCCCGCTATTCCGAAGAAGGGGGGATTTTCCACTGGGTGCGCCATGCGTTTGGAACCAAGATGGCCTTTTTAGCGATTTGGCTGCAGTGGATCAATACAATGGTTTGGTATCCAACCATTTTATCCTTTATCGCAGGGACCGCCGCCTATCTTTTCGATCCCGCCCTGGCTCAAAAAAAGGAATTTCTCGTCTCAGTCATTCTCCTTGCCTTTTGGGGACTTACGTTATTGAATTTAAAGGGGATCCGCATATCGGCTAAGATCAATTCATTTTGCGTTATAGTGGGAACATTGCTCCCCATGATCTTCCTCATTGCATTGGGGGCCATTTGGTTTCTGTCTGGGAAACCGGTTCAAATTTCCTTCACAGCCGAAAAGATATTCCCCACTTTATCTGGAGCGCAAAACTGGATTTCTCTTACCGCCATCATGGCCTCTTTTCTCGGTATGGAACTCTCCGGCGTCCATGTCAATGACATCCACAATCCTCAGAAGAATTTCCCCAAAGCAACGGGACTCGCTGTTCTGATTCTCCTCTCTACGATGATCCTGGGATCTTTATCGATCGCCGTCGTGATTCCAGATCGCGAGATCCGCCTAGTCGATGGAATTATGCAGACATTCACTGAGTTCTTTACTTCTTTTGGCATTCCCTGGTTTGTCCCCATATTGACTCTTCTCATCATCATCGGTACAGGGGGGGGCATGATCAATTGGCTCATTTCCCCTGCGAAAGGACTGCTTCAGGCCGCTGAATATGGATTTCTCCCGAAATTCTTTGTGAAGAAAAATGAACACAATGTACCAGTGCGGATTCTCCTCGCTCAAGCCATCCTCGTCAGCCTATTTTGTCTGGCCTTCATTCTCATGCCCAGCATCAATGCCTTTTATTGGTTCTTAACCGCTTTAAGCACAGCGCTTTACATGGTCATGTACCTTCTCATGTTCGCCTCAGCGCTGAAACTGGGCCGTCCTCCCCGAGAATCGATGAGTTTTCGAATCCCAAAGGGAAGCCGCAGTCTTACCTGCCTTTTAGGCCTTTTTGGAGCCCTCTTGACGATCGTAGTGGGATTCTTCCCCCCAGTGGATATAGACGTGGGCGGTCCCCTGCGCTATGGCCTTTACATCGCCTTAGGATTAATTATTTTAATTTCCCCCGCCTTTTTGTTTATTATTCGCAAAAAATCTCATAATTAATTATAATATTAGTTATGACTTATTTACCCAGTGTTCATTTAAAGCTAAGAGAAGCTGCAGATCCGTCCTTTCTCTCCGCCTATCCCGAAAATCGGAAATTTACCTCCGATGAGTTGGGAGAAGTGTTTCAGAAATTTCGGGAAATAGTCCCTTTTGATTTTGTTCAACTTAGCCTTTTTCGTCACCATGAAGAGCCTCCTTGCGGCCCCAAAGAATATCTCCATTTAAAAACGACAGAAGATAGTTTAACGAAAAAAGTGATTCAATATGCAAAGGCATATTATTCATTTATTGGGGTAAGAAAATTTAAGGATTTTGATGGCGATCTCGACGCAAAAGAACAGGCTCGATGTGCTGCGGGGGAACGATTCTACGATTTTCTAGATCGAATGGATGGAATTGACATTTTAGAAAAATCTGAGGTGATGCAGGTAAATGTCAGCAATCAACGCATATTTATCAATGCTCCTAAAGATCGCCGTTTAATTGAATGTCAGAACTTTATTTTTGGAAACGAGCCTTGGTTTTCTCAGAAGATGAAAGCGATTCTATTATCTGACAAAGGAGTTCCTCTTCTTCGACAAGTTGGATACAGACCGATTGGAAAGCCACAAGTAGGAGCTGTGATTATCTATTTTGTGAATCGAAAACCCGCCCATTTTGGAAGGGTTGTAGAAGTGAGAGAGAACGGCGATGTGATTGTCGAATCAAAATTCTCCTCATCACATGTCTACCGCCACAAGGCTGAGCTAGTGGATCCCGTATATGATGAAGATGTCGAATACTTTCAAAAATTCAGCGGTTAGCATTTATTAGGAGGGCGATAAGCCGGATTCTGTCGAGAACCATCATTCCTCTAGGGATTCTGTTGCCAAAATCCTCATGCGGCCAGCTTAGGACTAAATACCATCCGGTATAGCGCGGAACACGCAGCCCAATTTCGACCTTGCTTCAGATAGGGTTTACAACGCCCTCAGTTGCCCGAGGAGCGATTGGCTCCTAAAGCCAATCTTTTCATCCTGTCCCTGTTACGGGCGGAATAGTTTCTGTTGCACTTTCCGTTACCTTGCGGTACCCAGCCGTTAACTGGTATCTTTTCCTGTGAAGTCCAGACTTTCCTCTATCTTGCGATAGCGATGGCTTACCCTCCTAATAAATACTAACCGCTGAATCAATTAGACATTGGCTAAGCGGCGGCGGCGGCGCTTGGTGGCCACTGCGGTCCCTTCAATCTCTTGGCTCTCTTGCCAATAGTGAATGCGGGAACAATGTTCGCAGAACACAAGTCTCTCGCCCTTGCGGACGAGGTTTTCATGCTGCGCTGTGAGGGCGATATGGCAGCCGCTGCAGGTGCGGTTTTCAATGGGAACCACAACGCGGTCTTTTTTATTGTTGAGGAGCCGCTCGTAAATGCGCATGATTTCTGGATCAGCCGTTTGCGCGATGACATCCCGTTTGCCTTTCAGATCGCTTCCTTCCTGGTTGATGAGGCGGATGCTCTCCCGAATCTCATTTTCCAGAGTGCGGCTGCTTTCTTCAGATTGGCCGAGCGATTCTTTAATCTTTTCCAGAATTTCTTCTTCGAGATTTCTCTTGTCGATCATGTCGCTGGTGATTAACTCGGTGGCAATGCGCTCCCGTTCTGAAGAGGTCATTTCGTGTGTGAGAGCATTGAACTCGTCTACTTTTTTAACGCTATTTTGCTTGGCTTCAAGCTTTTTAATTTTGTCTTTGATCTCAACGATTCTCGCCTCTTGAGAAGCGACCGTGCGGTTGAGCTCAGCGATTTCCAATTCTTTGTCAGATTGCTGCTTTAAAAGTTCTTGGCGCAGCGAATCGATGTGTTCCAGCTCCTTCAAACGCTCTTTCTTTAAGCGCATGAGGCGGATCATCTTCATATCGAATTCTTGGATATCTAGGACGATCTTAAGAGTTTGCAGCATGAATTAGGCCCCTGGGAATAATCAGATTTATGCAGATACTTTACTAGGTTGTGACCAAAATCTGCAAGAAGAATATAGTGGGGAGGTATGAAAGTAAATATTTTATTGCTAGTTTACGAGCCCGAGCCCGCGTGCGAGCCCGAGCCCGATTTCAGGACGTCTAGGAATCGTGTACGGACGCGGGCTCGGGCTCGGGCTCGAAAAAAAGCTTGGGGGAATTCATGGAAGTGTTGGAAAATCAAGAGTCAAAAAGAACAGAAGGCCTCCGGATGTCTTATTTAACTCATTATTTTGCCAAAGTCCCCGAACCGAAGCGGACGCGCGCCGCCATCGCCTATATGGCCGCCCTCGATGCCGTGGGCCACGAGTTCCCTCAAATCGCCGATACCATTGTGAAAGAGCTCCGCGATCAACGGAGCCATCTCAAGCTGATCGCCTCGGAAAACTTCTCCTCTTTGCCCGTGCAGCTCGCCATGGGGAATTTGCTGACCGACAAGTATAGCGAAGGCTACACCGGCCACCGCTTTTACGCGGGGTGCGAGAATGTCGATACCGTGGAAGGCTATGCGACGGAATTAGCTAAAAAAATCTTTGGCGCCGAGCACGCCTACGTGCAACCTCATTCAGGCGCAGATGCCAATTTGGTCGCTTTTTGGGCCATCTTGGTCCATAAAATCCAATCGAGAGAAATCGAAACGCTGGGGAAAAAAACGGTAGATGAGCTGACGCCGGAGGAATATGAGCGAGTCCGCAAGCTCCTGGTGAGTCAAAAAGTGATGGGGATGGCCCTGGGATCTGGGGGGCATTTAACCCATGGCTACCGCCATAATATCTCTTCTAAGATCATGCAATCGGTGAGCTACGAGGTGGACGCGGAGTCGGGCCTTCTCGACTATTCGGCTTTAAAGGCGCAAGTCAAGAAGGAAAAACCGCTCATTCTGATCGCCGGCTATTCCGCCTATCCGCGGCTGATCGATTTTGCGAAAATGAGAGAAATCGCCGATAGCGTGGGGGCGGTCCTCCTGGTCGATATGGCCCATTTTGCAGGCCTTGTGGCAGGAAAAGTGATGACCGGAAACTATAATCCGGTCGCTCACGCTCACATTGTGACCTCAACGACCCATAAAACCCTGAGAGGGCCTCGCGGCGGGCTGATCCTTTGCACCCAAGAATTCAAAGAAATGGTCGATAAGGGATGTCCTTTGGTTTTAGGGGGGCCTCTTCCCCACATCATGGCAGCGAAGGCGGTCGCATTTAAAGAAGCCTCTACGCCTGAATTTGTCCAATATGCCCATCAAATTGTGGAGAATTCTAAAGCCCTAGCTGAGGCATTGATCCATCATGGGGTGAAGGTTTTGACAGGGGGGACCGATAATCATCTTTTATTGATGAATGTCGCCGAGACTTTTGGCATCACAGGGCGGCAGGCTGAATTCCTCTTGCGGGAGGCAAAGCTCACCGTAAACCGAAATGCCATTCCGCGCGATGTGAATGGCCCCTGGTATACGTCAGGCATCCGGATGGGGACCCCTGCGACGACGACTCTGGGGATGAAACAGCCGGAAATGAAGCAGATCGCCTCGATCATCTACAATCTCTTACTGGGGGCCAAGCCTCTTAAAGATGAGAAAACAGGGCTCCCCTCAAAAGCAAAAGCGCATGTGGAACCCAAGGTCATGCAGCGGGCCCAGGCCCAAGTCACCGAACTTTTAAAGGGATTTCCCCTCTACCCAGAACTGGTTGTCGACTAAAAATAGGCCGACAGCGAAAATGAGGGAAACGGAGAGTGAATATGGCAGTGGCCGAAAAAGAAGATAAATTGCCCAAAGGGATCAACGATAAGATTGAACATGCGATGTTGGAAAAGCGCCGCATTTTCCTATCAGACGCCGTCGATCAAGATACAGCGAAAGAGATCATCCGGAAGCTTTGGTATCTAGAACATTTGGCTCCCGGCAAGCCGATTCTCTTCATCATCAACTCTCCCGGCGGTTCGGTCGATTCTGGATTTGCGATCTGGGATCAAATCAAGATGCTCACTTCTCCCGTCATCACTTTGGTGACAGGCCTTGCCGCATCGATGGGTTCGCTTTTAAGCCTTGTAGCTGGGAAAGGCAAGCGCCTTGCCACGCCAAATTCCCGGATCATGATCCACCAGCCGCTCATTGGCGGCGTCATCCGCGGCCAGGCAACTGATCTCGACATTCAGGCGAAAGAGATGTTAAAAACGCGCAGCGTGATCGTCGATATCTATTGCGATGCAACGGGGAAAGATAAAAAAGCGATTGAGAAGGCAATCGATCGAGATAACTGGATGACGGCGGAAGAGGCTTTGGAATTTGGCCTGCTCGATAAGATCGTCACTTCAATGAAAGATGTCGAAACTTACCTACGCTAAATATGAGGGCGCTGGCAATACCTTCATCCTGATCGATGATCGCGCCCCTTTTTTCGATAAAAACCTCGTCCCCCAACTCTGCCATCGAGAAAACGTCGATGGCTTAATTCTCCTCCAACTCGATCCAGAAGCCGATTTCCGGATGCGCATCTTCAATCGCGATGGGAGCGAGGCGGAAAGCTGCGGCAATGGGCTGCGCTGCCTCATTCGCTTCATCGCTGACCTAGGATTTCCCCGCAGGCTCTATCGAATTGCGATGGCCGATCGAATTGTCGAGGGAGAATTTGTCGGCGATAACGTGCGCATTCAATTGGGAGAGCCACGCGATCTAAAGCTCCATCTGAAAATCGATTCTTGGACAGTGCATTTTGTCGATACGGGAGTGCCTCACCTTGTGATTTTTGTCCCCGATGTCGATGCAGTGGATCTACTGAATCTGGGCCCCTACTTTCGCCATCATCCCCAATTTCAGCCGCGGGGGACCAATGTGAATTTCGCCGAGCTGCAGAAAGACGGCTCTCTAAAAATTAGGACTTATGAAAGAGGGGTAGAAGGAGAAGTCGCCGCTTGCGGCACTGGCGCTGCAGCTGTAGGATTCATCGCCCCGCTGCTATTTCCATTGCCAAGCACTGCCGTCAATCTTCTGACCATACGCGGCCAAAGACTTAAGATCTCTTGGTCTGAATCTTGCTTATCGCTAGAAGGGC
>DATIHQ010000052.1:0-1631 GCA_035480535.1 Chlamydiales bacterium | reverse complement strand
AAAAGACCCGAATTCCTCTTGGATTTTCAAAAAGACGCGAGCATTCTGACGCGCCGCATAAATTTTCAAGCGATTGCGGATGATTTTCCCGTTTTGCAGTAAGGCCTCCAGCTCCTCATCGCTCATCGATGCCACTTTGGCAGGATCAAAATGGTGAAAGGCATTGCGATAGTCTTGCCGCCTTTTCAGAATGGTCTCCCAGCTCAAACCCGCCTGCGCCCCCTCCAGGATGAGCATTTCAAATAAATGGGGGTCGTCATGTACTGGAATTCCCCATTCGTTATCGTGATACTCCGCATAAAATTCCTTGCCAGCACCGCCGCCAAAACATCGCTTCTTATTCATGATTTCGGCACCATTTCTAAAAGAAAGTCTTCAAGTAGTCCATGTAATTGATCTGCCTGGTGCAAAACAACTGCATGCTGAGCACCTGGCAGTAGCTCAACTTTATTGCGCCATAAGTTGCGATAAGGAAGGTGGACTATATACTCAATTCCTACAGCACAATCCTCTTTCCCTATAACCACACTAAGAGGTATGGGAAGCTGGCTGACAATCTTCGTCTCATCCATTCCTTTGCCTGCCAAAACGGACTCTACCATTTTTGCACGAGCCGTTCCATCTGTCCTCATAGCATCTCGAACCATAAAATACACGGAGGCATCCTCCACGTCAAATCCGACAGCTTTCATGTATTGGAGTGCTTGCAGCTCGGTCAACTGATCGGGGCTACCGGCATGACTGCCTTCATAAGGGGGATATGCTATAAAGGCCTCTTCTGAATATTTCGTTGGAGCGCTCGAAACCATCATGACGCCTTTGATACGGTCTGTGATTTGCGTCCACTGTAGGGCGATATTGCCTCCTAAAGAAAATCCAACAACAACGAATGGATTCAACTGGAGCAGAGTGGCCACTTCATCCAAAATCTTTGCGTATCCAGGAATGGTATACGCGATGTCAGGATCCTTCGCATTGTCGCTTTTCCCATGCCCTGGAAGATCCATTGCAATCAGCCTATATTGCTTACCAAAATGCGCAAACTGTTTTTTGAATACTTCTGAAGAGCAAGAATTGCCATGAATGAAAACAACGGGAAATCCCGAGCCTCCAGTGTCTCTATAGGCAATTCTCCCGCTAGAAGTTTCCATAAAAAAAAGATGCGGATCAGAAGCCTGCCCAAAACAAAGGAAGGGAGAAAGGAGAAACGCTGCAATCGTCTTTTTCATACGGTTCACTTTTTTTTCCTCATCTTCGCTCTCTCGAGCGCTTTTTCCATTTCGATGACATCTTCGTCGGTGAGATCCTCGGCCGATTCGATGAGATAACTGACCATGGCAGAGGTCTTGACGCCGAAGAGCTTCTGTTTGAACTTCTCAAAAAGGGAGGGGGTGTTACCTTGAGCCACGATCCAATATTCATACTGAAGCCCAGCCTTTTGGCGGGCGAGCTGCTTCTTCTCCGTCAGACGGTTCATCACCGTCATGATGGTGTTGTAATTATCCTTTCCACCCAGAGCGCGATGGACGTCTTTAACCGTCATCCTCCCCCCCGATTTTAAGATATTCAGAACCTGTAACTCCAAGTCCCCAAAAGCTCGTTTGGCCATGCTGATCTCCCCTCTTCATTAA
>DATIHQ010000051.1:0-5781 GCA_035480535.1 Chlamydiales bacterium | reverse complement strand
TTTCTAAACCTAAGCCCCCCACAAGACAAAAAAAGCGCATCAAACGAAAGCAGCCCGCTTAAAAATCCCAAGGGGTCTTGGGGGCAGCGGGGGCCTCACCCGACTGGGGGTGCGGGGGCGCAGCCCTCCCCGGGGTCCCCGCACAATGCATCATTGTTTGGGGTGGGGCGTTTTCAGATTTCATAATTCAGATTTCAGATCTTTACTTTTGGTCTCCCTCCCTATATTCTTTTCTTTTCATAGAGGAATTTATGCTCGACATTAAGGAAATCCGAAAAGCCCCCCAAACTGTTGAAACCAAATTAAGAACTAAAGTCCCCGAGACAAATTTATCCCCCATTCTGGCGCTGGATGAGAAAATCAGAGCGATGAAGACCGAAGTGGAGGAACTGAAGTCGAAACGGAATCACTCCTCCAAAGAAATCGGGATGAAGAAGCAGAAGGGCGAGGATATGTCCCCCTATATGCGCGATTTGGCGGCATTGAGTGAACAGATCGCAATGCAAGATCATGAGGTCGCGAAAGTCGAGCAAGAACTCCACTCTGCGCTGGCGGTGTTGCCGAATCTGCCGATGGATGATATCCCTGTGTCTCCAAGCCCGAAAGACAATGTGTGTGTGAAGAGTTGGGGCGAGAGGAGGGTGTTTGATTTCCCGTTTAAAAATCATGTGGAGTTGAATGAGCGGCTCCATATGTTTGATTTTGCTCGGGCAGCGAAGATCTCTGGGTCGGGCTGGCCTTTGTACATGAACATGGGCGCGCGATTGGAATGGGCCCTGTTGAATTACATGTTGGATATCCATCGAAAAAATGGGTTTATCCAGGTGATGCCTCCGCTTCTGGTGCGGCCGGAAGTGATGTTTGCTACGGGCCAGCTGCCGAAATTCAAGGGACAGCAGTTTAGGGTTCACGATGAAGATTACGATTTGTACCTGATTCCCACCTCTGAGGCTGCGCTGACGGGATTGTATTGCGATGAAATCTTGGAGGCAGAGCAGCTGCCGCTGAAATATACGGCCTATAGCCCCTGCTTTCGAAGAGAGGCGGGCGCCGCGGGCTCTCAGGAACGGGGATTGATTCGCACCCACCAGTTCAATAAAGTGGAACTTTACTGCTATTCTAAACCGGAAGATAGCGCGCAGGTCTATGAAGAGATGCTGGCTAGCGCCGAAGAGGTGCTGCAGGGACTCGAAATGCACTATCGCAATATGCTCTTGACGACGGGCGATATGTCCTTTGCCGCGGCGAAGACGATCGATATCGAGGTGTGGTTGCCTGGGCAAAATCGCTATTACGAGGTCTCCTCTGTCTCCAACTGCACCGACTTCCAGGCGCGCCGCGGCCAAATACGCTATCGCAATAAGAATGAAAAGCCCCAATTTGTCCACACGCTAAATGGCTCCGGGGTGGCTACCTCCCGATTGATGGTGGCTCTTTTGGAAAATAACCAGCAGGAAGATGGCTCTGTCCTTGTGCCAAAAGCCTTGCACAAGTATTTAGAAGAAGAGATCGTGAAAATTAAACCCATATGACACAGCTGCTAGAAGATTTTGTCCGCTTTATCCACCGCTCCCCCACCGCGTATCACACCGCGCGGGAAATCGCCAATCGCCTGGCTGAGGCCGATTTCACCCCATTGACCGAACAAGAGAGATGGAAATTGGAGCTGGGCAAGGGCTACTTTGTCATGCGGCAAGATGTCTTGGTCGCCGCCTTTCGCATTCCAAAAAAAGTGCCCCATTTCGCCACTGTCCTCGCAAGCCATACCGATAGCCCCGCTCTAAAAATTAAACCCCACCCTGAACTCTCTTCGCATGGCATTGGACAATTTGGAACCGAAGTGTATGGAGGTCCCCTTCTTCACTCCTGGTTCGATCGGGATCTAGCTGTCGCCGGCCGGATCACCGTGCAGATCAATGGAAAATGCCACTCCAAAGTTGTCTATCTCGATGATTATCCGCTCATCATCCCGCAGCTCGCCATCCATCTCGACCGCTCCATCAATGAGAAGGGCATTCTGGTCCATAAACAAGATCACCTCAAGGCAATTTTCTCCATCAATTCCAAGGAAAAGCACTTTGAGACCTGGCTGAAGAAACATCACCCTTTCGATCATCTGCTGGGCTTTGATCTCTTTTTAGTTCCCACCGAAAAACCCACCTTCTTGGGGTTTGAAAATGAACTGATCGCCTCGTACCGCCTCGACAATCTCACTTCTGTCTATGCAAGCCTCTATGCAATGGTCAAATCGAAAACCCATTCCGATGGGATCCAAATGGCGATCTTCTGGGACAATGAAGAAGTGGGCTCCACGAGCTACGTGGGCGCCGATTCCCTTTTCGCCAATCAGGTTTTAGAAAGAATCTGCTCCCAATTTAAAATGGACCGGGAAGATTACTATCGCTTGAAGAGCCGCTCGCTTTGCCTCTCGGGAGATTTGGCGCATGGCTTCCATCCCAATTACGCCGATAAATATGATCCCCAGAATTCCCCCTACCTCGGCAAAGGGGTGATCCTCAAGTTCAATGCCAATCAGAAATATGCGACCACAGGTCCCGCTGCGGCGCCTCTCGTTCATTTAGCCGCCAAAGAAAAAATCCCCCTGCAGCAATTTGCCTCTCGCTCCGATATTCCCTCAGGCAGCACGGTGGGCCCCATCATGTCGGCCAATTTGGGAATCCCCACGGTTGATCTCGGGATTGCCGGCTGGGCGATGCACTCCACCCGCGAAGTGATCGCCGCAAAAGATCAACAAGACTTCTGCCATTTTCTGAAAGCAGCTCTAGAAGAGCCTCTCCTTCCCGTGGAGGAATCATGAAACAGGAAGAAATGCCTCTCCATTTTAAAGGAAAAGAGGCGCTGGAACATGTGATTGAGGCGCGCCTGAAAGGAAAAGCGGCTTCAGAAGAGATCCACGGAACCGAGCTGCCGGGCCACTATAGCGCCGCAGCAGATGCCGCCAAAGAAACCGCCTTTCTTCTCTTGATTCTCTGGGCTCTTTTTACCGAACTCCAAATCCCCCAAGTCCATGAAATCCTCATCGTTTTCACTCTCGGACTTCTCGTTTGGAAAGTGGGGCGCAGCGCGATTTTAGGATGGTCGCGGCTCGAGCGGCTCCACCGCCTCATCGAAGAGGAGCGCTGGGAAATCGAGCATCACCGCGCGCAAGAAAAAGAAGAGCTAAAAGCGCTCTACGCAGTGAAGGGCTTTTCAGGAAAATTGCTCGATGAAGCCGTCGATGTGTTAATGGCCGACGACAACCGCCTTCTGCAAGTGATGTTAGAAGAAGAGCTAGGCCTCAAGTTGGAATCGTATGAGCATCCTCTCAAGCAAGCCGCAGGCGCCTTCATTGGCGTCGCAGGCGCCGCGCTCGTCATGTCCTTTGGCCTTTTTGCCCTCCCTTTCCTTGGCGAAGCGATTAGAGCTACCTCTACCGCCGCTCTCATCATCGCCCTTTCAGCCGGAACTTCAGCGCAGCTTCAGAAAAACCGCCCCTTGCCCGCCATCGTCTGGAATCTCGCAGTCGCCGCTCTCGCTGCTGGAGTCGCCTATTTTGCAGGGCAATTGATCTTTATACAATGAAAAGTCCCTATTTATTCGATGAATTTTTTGCGTCGGGCAGGGAAGAGAGCATCAGCCCCTTCCTCACCTCCACTTCGCGCAGCTGGGGAAAAAATCTTTCCCTCAAAAGCGCTAGCTCCGCCGCATTTTTTCTCGCCCTATCATTCAGTTTTTCTTTTGTAAACCCTTCCCTCTCTTATCTTTTTCTCTCTCTCGTCTACTTCCTCTCCGGCGTCCCTGCGCTGATCGCCTCTTTCAACGACCTAAAAAATCTCGAGATCAACATCGACGTCCTCATGACTGTCGCCGCCTTTGTCGCCGTCTCCATCGATAGCGGCCTGGAAGGCGCCCTTCTTCTCGTCTTATTTGAGCTCTCCCATGGAATGGAGGAGTCAGTTTCCAATAAGGCTAAAAGCGCTCTTCACAACCTCCACACTCTGGCTCCGAAATTTGCCCATGTCATTGGAAGCGACGAGATCCTATTTGAAAAATCGGTCAAAGAAATTGCCATTGGAACCAAAGTCCTCGTGAAAAATGGAGAAATCGTCCCTCTCGATGGCAAAGTAATTGAAGGCACTTCCTCCGTCAACTTAGTCCACCTCACAGGCGAGAGCATCCCCGTACCCAAAAAAGCAGGCGACGCTATCCCGGCCGGCGCGCGCAACCTCGAATCGGCCCTCATCGTCGAAGTGAACCGCACCAGTTCCGATTCCACCCTCTCTCGCATGATCCAACTCATTACGCAAGCCGCCGAGGCCAAGCCCCGCCTGCAAAGATGGCTCGACCAATTTGGCAAACACTACGCCACAACAATTATCTCTCTCACCTTTCTTTTTGCGCTCCTTCTCCCCCTCGTTTTTTCCATGACCTATTTTGGCCACGAAGGTTCCGTCTACCGCGCCCTCGCCTTTCTCATTGCCGCCTCCCCTTGCGCCCTCATCATCGCCACGCCCACCGCCTATCTCAGCGCCATTAGCGCCTGCGCTCGCAAAGGAATTCTCCTCAAAGGAGGCATCACTCTCGACGCCCTCGCCAGCTGTTCCATCATTGCCTTCGATAAAACCGGCACTCTCACCACCGGCGCTCTCGAGTGCACCTCCATCGAACCGCTCAATGGCAGCCGCCTCACTCCCAACGAAGCCCTCTCCATCGCCTTTGGTCTAGAAAGACAAGTTGTCCACCCCATCGCCACCGCCATCTGCAACCTCGCGCAGCAAAAAAAACTCAAACCCGCTCCCATCGCCGACTTTAAAACCATCCCAGGCTTTGGCCTCGAAGGAACCGTAAACAACCTCCAAGCCTCCATCGGCCTCCCCGAGCACATCGCAAAAAAACTCCCCCCCCACCTCGCCCTGCAAATCGAAAACTGGGGCCGCGCCGAAGAAGGCGTCGTCCTCGCCGTCCTCGCCATTGGCGATGAGGTCTTTCTCTTCCGTTTCATCGACCAGATCAGGAAAGAGACCCCCGAGCTCATGGAAAAGCTAAAACAGCTCAATCGCCTGCACCCCATCATGCTCACCGGTGACAACATCCAAAATGCGCAAACAGTGGGCAGGCATCTCGGCCTAGAAGAAGTCTACGCCAATCTTCGCCCCGAAGATAAACTCAACAAAGTCGCCGCCTTCTCAGAACAAGGAGGCCTCGCCATGGTGGGCGATGGAATCAATGACGCCCCCGCTCTCGCCCGCGCCACCGTCGGCATCTCCATGGGCCGCATTGGCAGTGCCACCGCCGTCGACGCCTCCGACGTCGTCCTCCTCAACGACGATCTGCATCATCTCAGTTGGCTCTTCACCAAATCGCATCAAACGATGCATATTGTGAAACAGAACCTCACCCTAGCGCTGGCAGTCATTCTTTTTGCGACAACGCCAGCGCTCCTCGGCCTTGTACCGCTTTGGGTCGCCGTAATTCTTCATGAAGGGGGCACAGTGCTGGTAGGATTAAATAGCCTCAGGCTTCTGCGAAGATAGAATCTTCTAATCGTTACCGTTTGCGTTACCGTTCCCGATTCTCTATTTTGTTTTTCGGTAACGGGAACGGTAACGCAAACGGTAACGAATAAATAGCAGCTCGATACTTTCAAAAAATTGTTAGTCTGGCGTACAAAGGGGGATATGCTGAAATATCCCCCTTTGTCTCCGGAAGAGCTAAAGAGCGCGATCGCTGTTGAATCTAAAGAGTTTGAGGGGGCTTACCGCTGGCTAGAACAGCATATGC
>DATIHQ010000050.1:0-7112 GCA_035480535.1 Chlamydiales bacterium | reverse complement strand
GGCGATTGTCGATCCGCTTCTCGAGATCCCTGGCACCAGCGCAGCGCACTGCATTACCCCAATGCATAACACATCTCTATATTTTTTAATATGGGGGATAGCCACCGCCTTTTCTCGGGAGGCGACGAATAATAGCCCCGCCGTGATCATTAGACTGTAGCCTAGATAGGCGGGGTTGGAGGCGGCTAGGCGGAGGGGTTTGAGGAGAAAGTAGGCGGGGATTAATGGGATAAGGGCGAGGAAGTAGAGGGCCATTTTTCGGGGGGAGCAGAGGATTTCCCACACATCGCGGCGCAAATAAATCAGGAGGGCCAAAAGGGTGCCGGTGTGGCAGAGGAGGTCGAAATAGAGGAGGTGTTCTCCATCGGGTAAGCCGAGGAGCCATTTGGCCATGCGGAGGTGGGCGGAGGAACTAATAGGAAAAAATTCAGTGAGGCCTTGAACGAGTCCGAGGATGATCGATTGCAGAAGGTTCAATTGGGGGCCCCATAGGGAAAAATTGGGGCGATCGACGGGGCTCGAACCCGCGACTTTTGGATCCACAATCCAACGCTCTAACCAACTGAGCTACGACCGCCATACAAAAGACCTAAAATTCTAGCGGATAAGAGCCTATTCGTCAAATGGGTAAAAAAAAGAGTATATTTCAAGATTTTTTTATTACAATACTTATGTTCAGTTTAATTACGAAATTGTTTATAATAGTATGAATATTAATCAATAATTATATATGATTGGATCTATTTGTTCATCACTTTCTTCGGGAGCGGCCAGGTTTTATGAGCGGGTCAACGTCAAGAAGGCGGCCGCAGGCGTGGGCGCAGCAGCTCTTGCGGCTGGCGTTTACGTTGGCGCTCCAGTTATTTTGAGCTGTATAAATCCCGAATCGGTTTGTACAGAAGGGAGCTTTTTTTTCCCGGGTGAATGCCACGTCCCCACTACATCTTGCACCCCCGCACTGAATTCTCTGAAGGAAAATGGAGGCGTCATTGCGATGGCGTTTGTCACCCTTTTGCTGTCGCTTCAATACCTCAACAACCGAACGCTAAAACAAAGAATCCAAACGTTAGAAGCTCGAGCCGGATTGAACCCACCTGCAGGAGACATTCCTCCTCCTCCACCCATTCCAGCAGCTCCACTAGTTTCTCCAGCTTTAGTTCCCACAGCTCCAGTAGTTTTGCCAACTCCTGCGGCTCCTCCTAAAAAAACTGCCGCCGCTGCGCCACCAAAGTTTGCATCTGCCAGATCCTCTTCGGCTGCGAGTGCTCCACCCATAACACATGAGCAGGCTCTTGCAGCAGCAATTGCAGCGAGGCAACAAAAGCCGCAAAATAACCCAATAAAGCCAGCACCCAAAACAGGAAATAATTCCGATAATCCCCTTGCAGTTCCGCTACAGAAAGCGCGTGAAGCGCTAGAAGGTAAGACTCTTCCGACGATTAGCGATTATCACACGAGACCGAGAATATGGTTTACTCCTCCCCCTGCGCCGGCCCAATCTCCAAAAAGCCCTACTTCAAGCAGTCGGTCTTCTCCAGGCCCATCGAATTTCGAACCATTACCAGAGAAAAAGACAGCGCCAAGCCCAGAACCTGTTGCTCAACCTGCTAAAACAGCAATGGCTTTTTGGAAAGCACGCGATAAAAAAACTTAATAACGAAGGATAAATTATGACAGGAATTTCTATAGGTGGAATTTGCGGAAGGTTATCTGCTCCATTCACCGGAATGAGTAAAACAAAAGCTGCACTGATCGGCGCAGGTGTTGCTGCTGCTGGAGCTGCGTATTATTTTAACGTCCCAGCTGCAATTGCCGAATGCATGAATCCAAAAGAAAGATGTGAAGAAACCAGCCGCTTTTTTGGTTTTGTAACAGATAGAACTTGCGAAGTGCCCGTAACCTTCTGCCGAACGGCAATCGATTCGGTCAGGGGCGTCATGAGTGGGCTCGGGACGGGTCTGATGAGTGCCATGGGATATGGCTGGTCTGCTTTGGAAGCATGTTCAGACGCCATTATATATTGTGAAAGAGCTATAGGAATAGCCACAGAAGCCACAGACGGCCTCATAGCGATGGTCGCGAAGAAATTGACAGGAGTTGGGGCCTCTATTGGAGTTGGTGTAGGAGCTGGAATATTAGGGGCTAAGTTTAGCCGACCATTAAAGGATCAAATAAAATCATAAATTATTAATAAAGGATGTAATATGTTTGAATCAATAAAAGCAAATTTTAGTTCAGTGGCAGGTAAGGCTTATAATGCCATGCCAGCAATCAGTAAAAGAAATGCTGCGATCGGCGCAGGTGTTGTTGCAGCCGGAGCGGCAGTTTATTTCGGCGGGCCAGCGCTTGCTGAATGCGTGAATCCACAAGCAGTTTGTGTAGAGACAAGCCGTTATTTCGGTCTTGTAAAAGACACAGTATGCACAGTGCCCACGACCTTTTGCCAAACGGCAATCAGTTCAGTGATGAGCGGCATGAATCAATTAGCCGCAGGCGCGCTTGTCGGATTGAAGAGATTGGCGGTCACATTAGGAGTCATGACTGCAATATCTGCGGGAGTCTCTGCAGTAGCTTATCAAGCCTCACGCACTCTTGCTTACACGCCAGATGGTTTTAAAGAAGAGGCAACTCCAACAACAGCCCCGGCTAAAACAGCTACACCTTCAGAACCAGTTCAAGCTGCAACGCCGACTGAAGAACATAAAGAAGCGGTAACAGCGGTCTCAGATAGACCGTCTGCAGCACCTGCATCGGGTACTCAGGTAAACCTTATTTATAAGAAGGGAAACCTTAAATATTTGCAATTTGTGATTCCAAGAGAAGATGGCACTCTCAAGAGCTGTCAAATGGATATGACAAAAGATGACGCACAGTACAAACAGATGTATGGAGCATTATTTGTTACAGAGATTTTAAACAAGCTGTTTGATGTGATGGCTAGCGGACAAAAGCTTGGTTCCATTCAAATAGATGCGAAACCGAAGCGTTTAGCTAATACTAGACCAGCAGTCGAGTAAGTTTTATCTTATAAGGGACCTCGTTCAGAGGTCCCTTTTTTTATCATTCATATCATTCTATCATTCCTATCATTGATTTTGTCGTTTGTACATGAGCCATTGCACAATGCAAAAGAGGCCAAATAGATATAAGGGAATCAAGTAAGGAGCGACTGAATAGACGCGAATGGAGTAATCGAGGGCGAGCGGCGGGTAGGCGGCGAGATCGAGGAGCTGGGCTGTCCAAAAATCGGTGAGATAGAAGAAAGGCTCTGCAATAGGAGAAAATAGAATATACAAAATAAGTGAAAGAAGAAGAAGAAAAAGAGCCCCGCCAACGAAGAAGGGAAAGAAGAGGTTGTAAAAGAGGCTGAGCAGCGGGAATTGATGGAAATGATAGAGAAGGAGCGGCAACAGCGCAATGTTGACCGAAAGGGCGATGCTAAGGCTGTTGCGGAGGAAAGAGGAGAGGAGATAGCCATGCTGGGAAAGAAGAGTGAGGGTGTATGACTTTCGTTTGGGAAGAAATTTCCGTAGCCATCTTTCAAAATGGGGATGGAAGAGGAGAATGCCGCCGCAGCTGAGGAAACTGAGCTGAAATCCAATGTGGGAGCTGACAAGGGGATTGAGGATCACTTCGATGAGGAGCGCAACGCCGAGGAGGTTGAGTCCTGTTGTTTGCCTGCCAATGAGTTTGCTGATGAGATAGAGCTGCGCGGTGAGCCAGCTGCGTTGGACAGCGGGGAGGGAGCCGACAAAGAGAAAATAGCTATTGACTGCGACGAGCAAGAAGATGATTTTCCAGCGGGAAGAGAGAAAGAAACTTAAGAAGAAGGAAGAGAAGGCGATGAGGATGCCGAAGTGAAATCCTGAAATGGCGAGAATGTGTTGGAGTCCCAGGCGCCCAAATTCATAGCGAAGGGAGCGATCCTCCACATCGCCGGTAATGAGGGAGGAGAGAAATGTTGCGGTACGGGGGCGGGTGAGTTTTTGTTCTAGAAAGGTGCGGAAGGTTTCTTTGGTTCGAAAGCGGAATTCGGCGAGGCTCCAAGTTTTTGGAATGGGAACCCAATCTTTGGCTTTAAAGGTGTAGCTAAATCCCTCCCGTTGAGTGAGCTGGCCGGAGAGGAGATAGTCGCAATTGGCCGCAGGAGGGGAATGGCCCTGGAAGTAAACGGCGCAGGGGATTTGATTGTTTGCGGTATAGAGAGAGCCTCGATAGACGAAGCCTCGATGGAAAGGGGATTGATGGGGCTGAAGAGAGGAAATGGAAAAATAGGCGATCTGCTTTCCGCTGGCCGGGTGGGTGGAATAAAGCGCCCAGCTATAGAGCGCGCCGCCGAAGATTAGCAAAAGAGGAATCCACGACCGAAGCCAAAGCAAGTAGAGAGCCCAAAGAAGGGGAAAGATCCAATTCCAGGGCGTTTCCCAAAAGAGATAGCTGCTGGTTCCAATGAGCAGGGAGAGGGCGAGCTTGAGGGCTGGGTTCTCCTTCCAGAAGTTAAGATGTTCATTCACTTATGGACATGGGGCATTTCTTCGTCGATGGGGCGGTTGATGAGGCGGGCGCCGCGCTGGCTGGAAAAGTAGGAGAAAAGCCATTGGGTGAGGACGACGAGGCGGTTGCGGAAGCCGATCAGGTAGAGAATGTGGACAAAACACCAGGCGAGCCAAGCGATAAATCCGCTGAATTGGATCTTTCCAAACATTCCGATCGCTTTGGTTCTGCCAATGGTGGCCATCGTCCCTTTATCAAAGTAGACAAATGGGGGGCGCTCTTTTTTCGGGAGATGTTTGCGGATGATTTGGGCGACATAGCGCCCTTGTTGCACGGCGACGGGGGCGAGGGCGGGTAGTGGCTTTCCTTTTTGGTCCATCGTGCAAGCGGAGTCGCCGAGGATAAAAATCTCTGGATGAGCTGGGATGGAGAGGTCTGCATCGACGAGAACGCGTCCTTGTTTGTCGAGGGGAGTGTCGAGCGTTTTTAAAACGGGGGAAGCTTGGTTGCCTGCGGCCCAGAGCATGTTTTCCGCGGGGATGAATGTGTCTTCCACCATCACTCCCTCTGCGGAGACATTGGTGACCCGTTTGCCGGTGATCACTTTGACGCCAAAGTGTTCCAGGTATTTTTGCGCTTTTGTAGAGAGAGCTTCAGGATAGACAGGCAAAATGTGGGGAGAGCCCTCGACGAGATAGATCTTGGTTTTGGTGGTATCGATGCGGCGAAAATCCTTTAGCATGGTTTCATAGGCGATCTCTGCGATGGCGCCGGCCATTTCCACTCCGGTAGGTCCGCCGCCGATGATTACGAAATTGAGATATTTTTTCGCTTCAGAAATGCTATCGCACCGCTCTGCTTTTTCAAAGGAGATCAAGATTTTTTCTCGGACCTTCAATGCATCGGTTAATGTTTTAAGGCCGGGGGCGAATTTTTCCCATGCATCGTTGCCAAAATACGAGTGGCGAGCGCCTAGCGCGACAATCAGGTATTCATAGCCAACCCGGTCTCCATTTTTCAGGACGATTTGCTGATTTTCTTTTTCGATGGAAATCACTTCGCCCATGAGAACGGTGACATTTTCATAAGGGTTTAAGATCTCTCGGATCGGAACGGCGATATCGCCGGGAGAGAGGGCGGCGCTGGCGACCTGATAAAGAAGCGGTTGGAATAAGTGGTGATTGGTTTTATCGATGATCCAGACATCGGTTTTGCTATTGCCTAAAGACTTGGCGGCATTGATGCCGGCAAATCCTCCGCCTAGAATCACGATCTTCGTAAGAGACATCTTCACCTCTAACTCCAGGATACAGAAAGAGCAGTTTGGGAGGAAAGAAATTTTATAAAAAGAGTGAGGTCAATTCGAGCCCGAGCCCGCGTGCGAGCCCGAGCCCGATTTCAACGTGTCTATAATCGGGCTCGGACGCGGGCTGGGGCTCGGGCTCGAAAAAATCGGTTAAATGGGGGATAGTTTTTAAAATGGTTTGTTAATTGAAACGGGAGATTTCACGAGAGAAAAATCCAAGAGAAAGATCGGTTTTGGAATCAATGCATTAATTTTAAAAATAGTATTTTCAATTATTTGCATTTTGTGTCAGAGTGAGAGATTCCTGGATTTTTAGAATCGAGCTATGAATTCACTCATTCGAAAGTTTTTTCAGGAAGAAGGATCAAACTTTCAGGAGGTCCTTTTTTTGAGCGAGAAAACGGATGCTACTTGGGACGATATTTCAGAGAAAGCTCCCGACCTTCCTCGCGGCTGGTTCGAACTGAGCCGCATTTCCCCGCAAGATCGGGTCGAATTCACGCGCGATTTTTGGCTTGATCGCCTTCCCTTTAACCCACAGACACATGAGGCTTTCGAAGACTTTTTTAAAGGATTAAATGACGTGGCTGTTGTCCTGACGAGAAGAAGAGAAGAGGAGCCGATGGATGCTGAACTGGTTTACAGTCTGGAAGACAATAGCTCTTTTTTCCGAGGGAAACCACCCGCGCATGAAGGGGATTTAGCCGAATTGAAGAGTGAATTGGGCGTGGCGCTGCCGCGCGATTATCTGTCCTTTGCCCGGATTCACAACGGATTTGGAAAATTATCTGAGATGGGACTTTTGGAAGTGGGAGAATTGGCCGACGCAAAACGTAGAGTCATGGAATTGGTGATGAACACCGATCGTCTGGCGGTTGATCCTGGCTCTTTGTTCCCTTTTTATGAAGTATTGGGAATGTCCTCATTTCAATGTTTTTATAGCGATTGGTACCCGGGAAGTGAAATGGGGAATGTATATTTATCGGGAATTGATTATACAATATCAGATACTGCTGAGAAAAAATCGGCGCCTGATCACCTGGCTTTTGCCACTTTTTCGGAATGGTTGGCTTATTATCTCCAGGGAATGATCGTATCGCCATAAGGAAGGTATGTATTTAGTCCAGCATTTGTATGAGCAGCATGGGAAGTTTCTAGGACTCGACCTAATGGCCGGCAGTCCTGGCTTGTCGCGCCGCATTCACAAAGCGGAAGTGCATCGCCCTGGCCTTAGTTTAACTGGCTATCTCAAGGGATTTGTCACGGCCCGCATCCTTGTCGTGGGCAAACAGGAAATCGAATATCTGCGCGA
>DATIHQ010000049.1:0-2294 GCA_035480535.1 Chlamydiales bacterium | reverse complement strand
GCCTTAGTAGTTCCCAGCAGTTTGCTTGTTTCGGATATAAGATATTGGGCATCTGCCGGCAGTCGAGGTAAAGATCTGTCTAAGAGTGCACCTACTTGGGTTGTCATGTTTTCCTCCTGGGTTAAAAAAGAAGGGAAAGTATATAATCTAAGGGGGATTTAAGCCATAGATGAGTGAGCATTTAACGATTCGATTTGGGGAGGAGGCCGATCAAAAATATTTGATCGAATGGCTTTTGCAGCCCGGGGTGTTGGAGGGATTTCCGCTGAGCGATTTGCGGGAGATCGAGGATGCTGCGCGCATTTGGGTGAGCTATTCGAAGCACAACGCCGTTCTCACGGCGCTTTGGGATGGCGTTCCTTGCGGGATTGCCAATCTTTACTTGCAGCCCTATCAAAAGCTCGCCCATCAATGTCTTTTTGCCATCATCATCGATGAAAGATACCGAGGCAAAGGGATCGGAACGAAATTAATGCAGGAATTGATCGCTTTGGGCAAGGAGCGCTTTAAATTGGAACTGATGCACTTGGAAGTCTATGAGGGAAATCCCGCGATCAATCTCTATCGCCGCTTGGGGTTTGAACAATATGGGTTTCAACGCCACTTCATTAAAGATCAGGGGCGCTACATCGGCAAAATCCTCATGCAAAAAGCATTATGATGAAGTGGCTCTCCTTCTTTTTCCCCCGAAAAAAGACTAGATCTCTTCAGCCGGCAGGTTCTACCTACGATCTTCAAGCTATTTACCAAGATTTAAAGGTGCGTTATTTTCCAGCTGAGTGCACCATTGGGTGGGCTCCTTCTCGGGCCAAGCGATTTCGCTCGATTACATTTGGCACATACAACTGGCGCACGGGGCAGATTCGGATCAACCGCCTCCTCGATGATCCCGATGTGCCTCGCTATTTCGTTGAATTCATCGTCTATCATGAAATGCTCCACGCCGTTTGCCCTCCAAAAAGAGACTCTGCGGGGCGGTGCCGCTTTCATACGGCGGAATTCCGGATGAAGGAGAGAGAATTTCCCCATTTCGAGGCGGCCAAAGAATGGGAAAAAATCAGTTTGAATTTTTTCAAAAAAAGGAAATCCCATGGCAGGTCATAGCAAGTGGGCCAACATCAAGCATCGAAAAGAGCGGGCGGATAAGAAGAAAGGAAAGGTCTTTACCCGTGTCATGAAAGAGATCATCAGCGCGGTGAAACAGGGAGGCTCCGATCCGAAAACGAATACAAAGTTGCGCATCGCCATTCAAAAGGCGAAAGATGCCAACGTTCCCAATGACAATGTGGATCGAAATATTAAGAAAGCGGCCTCATCGGATCAGCAAGATTTTACTTCGATGACCTATGAGCTCTATGGCTATGGTGGGGTGGGGATTATTCTCGATATTCTCACCGATAATAAGAATCGCATCTCCTCCGACATCCGCATCGCCACGAATAAATGTGGCGGCACTCTGGCCACTCCGGGCGCAGTCGCCTATAATTTTGATCGAAAAGGGGTCATTCGCACTCCAAAAGCCGCGGCAAAAGAAGAGGAGCTCTTTTTTCTGGCTACAGAGAGCGGCGCGGAAGATTTTGCGGTGGAAGAGGAAGCCTACGTCATCACCACATCGGTAGAAGATTTCATTAAAGTCAAAGAGACGCTTACCTCTTTTGGTCTAAAAATCGAGGAGGCTGAGCTCGCCATGGTCCCCAAAGTTTTGGTTGAGGTAAATGATCAAGATGCCGATGCCAATATCGCTCTGATTGAGTGGCTGGAAAATCTGGATGACGTGGATGCGGTTTACCACAACATGAAGGTTTAGCTTTGGGAATTGAACTCGTTGAAGAGTTTTTGTGCATAATCCACAAGCGGCATTTCAGTTTTGCCTTCTATTTCGCGAATTTCAATCAGAAATTCTCTAGCCTGAGGATGGTTACTTTCTCTCCAGCAATTGTGGAATTTTTTTTTCAGTAACATAACTAAAAAGGATGCAATGCGCGACGGCCAAGGCCCCATCAGTTCGCCTTTAATCTTCTTAAGAGCCTCGATCGCCTGAGTTAATCTTTGAAGGCTCCAATCGGGGTGGGAGGTATTCGCATATAAATGGGCGTCGTGAGCATAGGCTTGAGCCAATCGAAAATAATATCGCGATTTGACTATTAAATAGGTGAATTTCACATCTCGGAAAGTTTTTAGCTGATTGAAATGTTGATGGACTCGGGCAAGGCTGCCTGGTTTATAATCATAGCCAATCAGTGCCAGAGTATTTAGGCATTCTTTCACCTGCTGTTCTTTAGAGACTGCTGGAG
>DATIHQ010000048.1:0-3284 GCA_035480535.1 Chlamydiales bacterium | reverse complement strand
CCTGAAAAAGATCGCAAAACTAGAAACCATTAACGATCAACTGGCTGCAGAAATCCATTATTTGGAACATCTCGCTCGAGCGCTCGGATTTGCGGAAGGGTTGAAGACTTTGAAAGCCGCGGCTTTAGAGATGTTGGAAACCGACCCAAAAAAAGAAACCCCAACAGATGAGGAATCGCAATTCCTAGAGGATTAATTGGTATAGATCGGTCGCTGACCAGTTGCCGCTTTCGCCTAAATCGAGAATTTGATCCGATGTCGATTGCTTTTGCGCCTTAAGCTGCAAGATCTTCTCCTCAATCGTATGAGGCATGAGATAGCGCTTGGCGATCACTGTCTTCTTTTGTCCAATTCGATGCGCGCGATCAATTGCCTGCCTCTCCACCGCCTCATTCCACCAGGGATCAAAGAGAATCACCGTATCCGCCGCCGTGAGATTGAGCCCAACTCCTCCTGCCTTAAGACTTAAAAGAAAAAGCGATCTCTCAGGATCTTCCTGGAATGTTTTTACAATCTCGCCCCGTTCCTCTGCCGGAGTCGACCCATCTAAATAGAGAGGATCCCACCCTTTACTTCTCAACTCCTTGCGAATCAACTGCAATTGCGTCGTAAATTGACTGTAGATCAACACCTTCCGCTTCTCCGCCACCGCTTCTTCTACATCTTGCATGAGCTGAACCAACTTAGCGCCACCCACTTCCAATCCAACGAGGCGCGGATCGCAGCAAATTTGCCGCAGCCGCAAAATTGCCTCCAGCACCTCCATTCGATGGGCCTCAAGTCCTTCTTGCTCCACCTTTTTCAAGAGTCCCGTTTTCAATCCCATTCGATACGCTTCATACGCCTGCGCTTGAGCCTCATCCATTTCCACCCAAACGATCTGCTCGATCTTCTCTGGCAGATCGATCTGCACTTCCTCTTTTCTTCGCCGCAATAAAAAGGGGCGCACTTTTCTCCTAAGCGACTCAACATCAAGCGATAGATCGGGCAATAGAAATCGAAACTGGGCCATGAGTTCTTCCGCCCGGTTTTCAATGGGAGTCCCACTCATCGCAATCCGAAATCGCCCTTTTAAACGATAAGCTGCTCTTGCTGTTTGTGTTGTCGCCGTCTTGATCGCATTCGATTCATCGAGCGCGATCACCTCAAATTCCATTTTTGCAAACAACTCCTCATCCAATCTTAAAATCGCATAAGAAGTTAAAATCCAAGGCTTTTCACTTAAATCATCACACCGATCTGCGCCGCTATGGACATAGACCTCCACTCCCAAAAAGCGGCGGATCTCCGAGCGCCAATTGTAGAGAAGCGAAGTGGGGGCGACGATCAAGATCGGCAAATTTGTCCTTAGACGGGAAAAAAAGGCCAGGACCTGGACGGTTTTGCCCAGTCCCATCTCATCGGCCAGGAGTCCCGAAAAGCCCCATCGATAAAGAAACCAAAGCCAATCCACCCCCTTTTGCTGGTAAGGGAGAAGCTCTCCCCGAAACTGAGACCCAGGCAAAGCGGTCTCCACTCTTGCCCCGTCCCTCAATCCTTCAGCAGCTTTGCGCACCGATTCTTCCCACTCCACATTCGGCGCATCGAGAATTGCCGTTAAACCCGCCACCTGCTGTTTTTTCAACCGCAGCGTCTCCTCTTCCCAAGTTCCCTCAATTTTTTCCACTCGATCCAAAAGACCGATCGTCGTTTCATTTATCTCCACCCAAAGGCGACTCTGCATCGCTTTCCTCAGCGCCCCCTTCTCCCCCTGAAACTCCACATGTCCCCGAATGGCAATCGCATCTCCCTCTTCCTTCACTTCCATTTTCACGCCTGTCTGCTTCAACACGCGCCGCTGCCGAAAATCAACAACCTGCCAGCCCACTTCCAAAAGAAACATCAACGTCTGCTTCACTCTTTCACTCGGGCAATAATAGTGGGTATTCCCCACCTGCTTGCGGATGAACCCCGCCTCTAGCAAATCCTTTTCCCACCCCTTTTCCGCCTCCTTCAAACGCCCCTTTCCACTCACCGTGGGCGCGAAATCCTCAAACGCAATCTTTTCTCCATAATTCATCCACAGATTGGCAAAACATCCCGTCGCATCACTCAGCCGCAATTCAGGAAACACTTCCCATGGCTTTTCCGCCTCTTTTTCTTTTTTTCCTGGGGAAAAAAGCCTTCCCGTTTTCGCCAGGAGCCTTTTCGCTTCTTCTGCCTGCGATGCGCTCACCACAATCTGATTGAATGAAAGCGTGTCAGCGCTCCCCATTGTATTGCGAAGGTGAATTTTAATTAGAAAATTAAGAGCTTCTCGATCGCTCTCTTTCGCCACATTGCGCAGCGTAGCGAGATAAAGGAGCCGTTTTGATCCCTGCTCCTCAATTTTAACAACGTTGGATTCAATGCTGTAGATCAGCATTTTTTCGCCAGGCGAGTTTTTCTTGGTGGTCCCACTTGCGGAACGGCTTGGCGCATTCCTGATAAGGGCGGATTCGATCTTCTTTTTGACATTCTTCCGAGCAGCAGCCCCGATGCCCTTTCAAACACTCCCCGCAGCAGACAAAAAGTTCATTGCAATCCATATTGGCGCAATTGTAATAGACATCTTTTGCCTCTCCGCAATGAATGCAATGGCTAATCGGCTCTCCCTTTTCCTCTCCCAGCGGCACAACCAATCGATCATCAAACACAAAAAGGTTTCCCTTCCAACACTCATTTCCCTTCTCGATCCCATAATTGATCACACCGCCATCCAGCTGATAGACCTTCTCGAACCCTTCCTTCTTCATCACCGCCGAGAAATACTCACACCGGATTCCCCCCGTGCAGTACATCATCACGCACGTCGTCTTTGGATCCCTCTCCTCTTTCAGCTTCTTCGCATACTCAGGAAACTCTCTAAACGTCTCTAATTTCGGCAGCTCCGACCCCTCGAAATGACCTATTTTCCACTCATAGTCATTTCGCACGTCCAATACCATCGTCTCTCCATCTCGCCTCTCCAACATTTCCTTCCAAACCTCCGGCGAAACATGTTCCCCTCTCTCCGAGAAATCCACCTCGCAATCGATCGCCACCAACTGCTGCCTCACCTTCACCGTCATCTTTGGAAACGCATGCTCTCCCGCCCCGCTCACCTTAAACGCCATCCCCGCCCATCGCGCATCCCCCCGCATCCACTCCATATACTCTTCCGCATGCGCCCTCGCTCCGCTCGCCTGCCCATTGATCCCCTCTCCAGAGATATAGATTCTCCCTCTAAAATCCCTCCCCCTAAAAAATTCTTGATGGCGCGCCAC
>DATIHQ010000047.1:0-29786 GCA_035480535.1 Chlamydiales bacterium | reverse complement strand
GTTGCTTTTTGTTGCGCTAGAGAAGCAACCATAGAAGTATAGATTCTCTCTTCGTTTAAATCGATACCAGATTGACCAAATGATTGGATGATATCGAGGGGAATGGGTTTTCTAGCGGAAGAGGAAGGAACATAAACATTTGCGGAATTGGGTGCTGTGACGTTCATAGGATCTCCTAAAATTAGAGTTTGGAGCAGATCTTATATTCCACTTGGGGCAATTGTGACAAGAGATTTTGGGCTTGTCTAAAGGCGATTGATGGGTCATAATAAAGCTAATATATAAGGATTTTTCTATGCCGTTTACTGTCACCATGCCGAAGCTTTCCCCGACGATGGAAGAGGGGACGATCGCAAAGTGGCACAAGAAAGAAGGGGATAAGGTAGCCAGCGGGGAATTGTTGGTGGAAGTCGCCACCGATAAGGCAACTGTTGAATACAACGCCCTGGATGAAGGTTATTTAAGAAAAATCTTGGTTCCAGATGGGGGAGCCGCAATTGTGAATCAGCCGATTGCGATCTTTACGGAAGGAGCGAGTGAGAGTATTGAAGGGTATAAACCGGAGGGAACGATGCCGACGAAAACAGAAGCGCCAAAAGAAGAAAAAACTGTGAAGTCGGGAGAGGCGCCCGCAAAACCTAGTGGCGGTGCGGCGATGCAGCAGCCGGTGTTTGCCCCTGAGGCTCCATTGAGTAGCTATGAATTTGAATTCCCCAGCGGCAAGGTGGAGAAGAGAACGAAGGCCTCTCCATTGGCGAAGAAGTTGGCGAAGGAAAAAGGACTGGATCTGGGAACGGTGAAGGGAAGCGGGCCGGGCGGGCGAGTGACCAGCCGAGATTTAGATTTAGCGCAGCCCGATCAAATGGTTGCATTTGGCAAGAGAGAAAGACCTAGTGTAGCGCCTGGAACGTATGAAGAGATGGCCCTTTCTCCAATGAGAAAAGTGATTGCGCAAAGGTTGCAGCAGGCGAAGAGTTTTATTCCCCACATCTATGTGAGACAAGAAGTCGATGCGGCGGCTCTTTTTGAGGCGCGCGAGCAGTTGAAGCAGGGGAATTTGAAGGTTTCCTTCAATGATTTTGTGATCCGCGCCTGTGCATTGGCTTTGAGAGAGCATCCCAATGCGAATAGCGGCTTTGATTCAGGAAAGCAGGCGGTCATCCTGTTCAAAACGATCGATATTTCGGTCGCCGTGAGCATTGAGGGAGGCCTCATCACTCCCATCATCCGCCATGCAGATTATAAGAATCTCGGCGAGATCTCTGTGGAAGTGAAAGAATTAGCGGCGCGGGCGAAGATGGGCAAGCTACAGCCTGAAGAATATAAAGGGGGCTCTTTTACCGTTTCCAATATGGGGATGTATGGAGTCACTGACTTTTGTGCGATCATCAATCCGCCGCAAGCGTGCATTCTAGCGGTTGGGGGCATTGAAGAGTGCGCCCGCGTGAAGAATGGGATCATTTCAGCAGGACGGAGGATGAACATCATTCTTTCTGCAGATCATCGCGTGGTGGATGGCTCAGAGGCCGCCAAGTTAATCAAGAGCATCCAAAAATATCTCGAAAACCCCGCCTTGCTATTAGTTTAGGGCGTCGAGGACGTATTGGGGGAGGACGAAGGCCGCCTTGTGGATGGCCGGCGTGTAGTATTTCATTTTGCCCCGCACATTTTTCATCCGCTTTTGCAATGTTTTCTCCGAGACCTTATAGAGAGTGTCGGAAGCCCAGCCGAGCGCTAGGAAGCCTCCCACGTAGGTGGGAACGGGGGCGAGATAGAATCGGACATTTTTGTAATGGGGCGCGCGGTTTTCCTGGGTGAGCTTGAGTTCACTCTTTTGGAAAAACGGAACGCCGTTTTGATTCACAAAGATCCCTTTTGATTTCAACTTTTTCTTGCAGTCGCCATAAAATTCGGTGGTGAAGAGGACTTTGCCAGGACCGGTGGGATCGGTTGAGTCGCAGAGGATGACATCGAAGGTGTCTTTGGTCTCTTTGATGTATTTGGCGGCATCTTGAATGACGATTTGGGCCCTGGGGTCGGAGAAGGCGCCTTGAGAGAGGGAGGGGAGATACTTTTTGGAGAGTTCGATGACGGAGGGGTCGATTTCCACCACGATGGCTTTTTGCACGGTGGTGTGGCGGAGCACTTCGCGGAGGAGGCCGCCGTCGCCGCCGCCGATAATGAGAATGGACTTGGCGTGGCCGTGGGCGAGAAGGGGAACGTGGGCCATCATTTCATGATAGATGGCTTCATCGGCTTCGGTGGTTTGAATGATGCCGTCAATGGCGAGAACGCGGCCGCAAAGAGGATTCTCAAAGATCGATAGTTCCCAAAAATCACTCTTTTCTTGATGGATGATCGTTTTCATTTCAAACGATTGGCCCCACTCGGGGTAGAGCGTTTCTAAATAGCGATCGGCGTAGAGCGTTGCTGAGAGTAAGAGTAAGATTCTTAAAAACATAGCGAGCAGTGTAAGGAAATAGTTAATTTATAGCCAGCGTTTTCGTTGGAAGATGAGAAAGCCTGCGATGGAGGCAAGGGCGATGATGCCCATGATGAAGGAAAATGCATAAGGCTTGGTGGCTAGAGGCAGCGCGACGTTCATTCCATAGATCGAGGCGATCACGGTGGGAATGCTAAAAATAATCGTGAGGGCGGTGAGGAGCTTGATGGTGCGATTGACATCATTTGTGAAAATGATGTGGTAGGAGTCGCGAAGGGAACGGATGCTTTTGATATTGACGCGGCATACATCTTCCGATTGGCGCATGGCGATCATGAGATCCTCGAGGAGATCGAGATCTTTTTCGTAGAGATTGACAAAGCGCCCTCCTGCCATGGTCTCGAGGAGGTTGCGCATGGGGACGATTGAGGTGAGATATTGATTTAAGATCTCTTCGTTTTTGGTGAGGACGATGATGGCATTGCTATCTACGACCTTTGTGGGCTGCTCTGCGCCTAGAATGGAGTGGCGAACCCGTTTGATGCTATTGGTGTATTCTTGGGTGATCTTGAGCAGGATGTGGAGGATGAGCTTTGATTTTTGGGTCGTCCCCAAGGCTGTATTGCTTTGAATGAGATGTTCGATGATTTCGCTGCGATGGGGGGAGATGGCGATGATGAAGGTATTGGTTAGGATCATGGTGAGGGTTTCTGTATAGAGGCCAAATTCATGCTCTCCGGGATGGCGGACGAAGAAGAGGCTATTCTCGCCAATGTGCTCGATACGGGGAAGTTCGTACTTATCGAGGCTGTCTCGAATATCGGTGAGTTCAAGGCCGGTGAGTTCGACAATTTTAGTCAGATCTTCTAGATTGGCCTCTTTGGCATAAATCCAACTGCCCGCGCGGAAATCCTGAACCCGCTTAAACTCAATGTCATGGATCGTTTTGAAGTAAATTTCAAGCATGTCCTCTGCATATCAGGATTCGAATTTTTTCTCTAATGCCTTGAGGCGCTCGATGTATTCTTCGAGCTTGCGGACGTAGACTTCTTGCCGGTTGTATTCGGCGATGGGGATGGCGGGGCTGCCGCGGTATTTGCCGCTCTTTAGCGATTTGCTGACGCCGCCGCGGGTGGCGACGAGCACTTGGTCGGCGAGCTCGACATGGCCGACGATGCCTACCTGGCCGCCGAGCATCACATATTTGCCCGTCTTGGAAGAGCCTGCAATGCCCGTTTGAGCGGCAATGACATTGTGCTCCCCCACTTCGACATTGTGGGCAATTTGAACCAGGTTGTCGATTTTGGTTCCTTTCCGGATGATCGTCGCTTTGAACCGGGAGCGATCGATAGTGGTATTGGCGCCGATCTCGACATCATCTTCTAGGATGACGATGCCGAGGTGCTCCAATTTCTTATGGCGCCCCTGAGCGTCGGGAGTATAGCCAAAACCGCAGGAGCCGATCACTGCCCCAGGCTGGAGAACCACCCGATTGCCCAGCAGGCATCTCTCTCGAATCACAGCGTTGGGATGGATTTGACAGTCGGTGCCAATTTCCGTTTCATAGCCAATGGAAACATTGGGTCCAATGTGGGTATTGGCGCCAATTTTTACATTTCGATCGATCACCGCATGGGGACCGATTGTGACATTGGGGCCAATTTGGGCCGTTTCGTGGATCGTGGCCGTGGGATGAATGCCGGCAAAGCCAGAGGCGCGCCTCTGCGTGAGATAGATCAATTCTGCAATGATTTGAAACGTGCGCGAGGGATCTGGGGAAATGAGGTAATTTCTCCCCTCAATTTGAGGCGTTTGGGGATCGATGCAAATAATCCCCGCTTTCGATGTTTTCATCGCCTCGCGATAGCGGGAATTCCCGAGAAAAGAAATGTCGGATGGATCCGCTTCATCGAGAGTATTGACCCCCTCAATGGAATAGAGGGGATCGCCAATCCATTGGCTGGCGGTTTTTTCCGCCAGCTGTTTCAGCGTGTAACGCTTCTCCATGAACCTTAACCAGCTTTGTCGAGGAGTGTTTCATCCATCGCATTCAGCTGCGGTTCTTCATCATTTTCAGAGAGTTTTTTCGTTTTGGAATCGATTTCAAATGTCTTATCCATTTCAGAAATCACCAGAGTCGTTACGTCTAAATCTGGGCGAATATAGAAGCAAGCTTCTTTATTCATGACGTAGTCGAGCTTTTTCGTTTTCGCAATTTTTTCAGAAGCTTTCGCAATAGAGCTGCTCATTTTCTGAATCATTTGATAGTTCGCATGCTGCAAGACTTGGTAGAATTGATTTTGGTAGCGTCCCAGATCTTCTTGAAGAGTTTGGAATTTTACCTTCAGCTCTTCTTCCGCTTTTGGGGAGAGGCTGTCGAGATACTCCGTATCCTCAAATTTAGCGGATAATTCTTTCATTTCTTTTTCCGTGTCTTCAATCAGAGTAGACATCTGCTTGCGGATGGTCTCCATATTTTGCTGTTCGCTTTTCCCGACTTTAGAATCGGTAATGCAAGTAGAAAAGTTGACAGCGCCAAGGATCTGATTGTCAGCAGCTGTTGCAGTTGCAATCAAGCCCAATGCGGCCAATGCTGAAAAAATGAATTTATTCATGAGTCACACTCCTTAAAAATTTTGTTAAAATTGTCCCCCCATTGAGAAGAAGACTTTTTGCCATTTGTCTTCACGGTCTTTTTTCACCAATGGGTACCCATAGCCGACCATAATGGGAGTTTTGTTCCCAATATCGAGCCGGAGGCCAATGCCCGTACTTGGGCGGATTTGATCTATTTTAAATTCTCCAAACGTCAAGCTGCCCACATCGAAAAAGACGAAGAGATCGAGCATGCGCAAAAGTTCCTGGTTATATTCCAGGGAAAGAAGGGAAGAAGAAAGGCCGCCGAATGGAGTATCGGTCTCTTCAAACGCGCCGGTCGCGTTCTGCAATTCCACCACAGGGCCAAGCAAGAAGGGTTTATATCCGCGCACTGTCGTTTCACCGCCGAGGAAGAATCGCTCACTATAAGGGATTCCATTTTTCTTGGTCTTGCCAAAAGGAACAATGTATTTGAAATCGCCCCGGAGTTTCAACGTTCCTTTGCGCCAGACAGGGAAATAAATGGCGTTGAGGTAGCTCACTTTAAAGAAGTCGTAATTGCCGCCGATTCCCGCTACCTCTGTTTCAAAGTAGGAGCGCCACCCTCGATGCGGTTTAAAGGGATTGTCGCAAGAGTCGTAGCTTACATTTGTGCTAAAGGCTGAAATAAGCCCTTTTTGATCGAGCAGCTCTTTGGTTTCATTGACAGAGTTTTGCGCGATTGCCGAATCATCCAATGGATCGAGTTGCAGATCATCTTTGGAATGGCGGAGACGCTGCCGCATGCCAGCCGTCCAATAGGTGGAAAGAGGATAGCTCGCCGTGACGGAACCGCCGTAGGTGACCACGATGACATTCTTTTGCAATTCGCTGAATGTGCGGCTCAGCTCGACGCCCATGCGCCAAAGCGAGTCATTCACATAAGGATTCATCCAGGAGATCAAGATGTTATTTTGCTTTTTACCCACCGTTCCGCGGACATGGAAGAATTCGCCCCCTCCGCGCAGTCTAGAAATCCTCCCCGTCAGCGCTTGGCCGATGCCTGCGATATTGAAGTTTCTCTCGGTCAGGTCAATCCCCCCGAAGACATCATCCATCGAGCTGAATCCCATGAACAGGCTGACGTTTCCTGTCGTCGTTTCCTCCACTTCGATGTAGACATCGCGATAGTTTTCTCCCAATCCAATATCATCGGCCGTCCGCACGGCATAGACATTGACGCTCTTAAAATAGCCAACGGCCTCTAACCTTTGCTGCGTCGCCTTCAACTTTCGGGAATCAAACGTTTCGCCCGGGCAAAGAAGAGATTCGCGCAAAATCACATTTGACATCGTCGATGAGTTGCCAAAAATATGGACCAAGCCAATCTTGTATTGCTGTCCCTCATCAATCGCAAATTCGACATCGAAGATCGGATCCTCTTCTTTGAGCATTGTTTCATATTGGACACTGGCATCGATATAGCCCTTTTGGCCGTATAAATCTTTGATGGCCTGTGTTGTGTCGCGGATTTTATCGGGAGAAAATGTTTCTCCTTGAATCACGAGATTTCGCTTTTGCAATTCTTCCAATGTGACTAGGGTATTTCCCTGAAAATTCACCGTTCCAAAATGGTAGAGTTGTCCCCGGTGAGCCGTGATTTCAACGATGAGCTTACCGCTTTCTGGATCATCGAGAAGCTCAATCTGTACCCTTGCATCGGCGTACCCCTTATTATGGAGGTAATTGATCATCGTCGCCCGATCTTGCTCGAGCGCTTCATCGCGGAAGATACCCGACCCGGTCAACCAGCTCGTGACGAAATTGTATTCCTTTAGATAGATCTGCTCGATGAGGTCGCTTTGTTCTGCTTTCGTAAAGCCATTGAAAACGATCTTTTTCACATAGCCGGGGCGCCCCTCTCTCACATCTACGACAATATCCACTTCATTGGTTCCTGGGACAGCCAATAGCGAATAGGAAAGCTGCGACTCGAAATAGCCCTTCTTAAAGTAGAATTCTTTGACCTTGTTGAATGCCTTATTGAATTCCTGCCGGTTGAAGACCGTATTTGGCTTAATCTCCAGCTCTCCCTGCAGCGTCGATGTTCTGAATTGCGTATTTCCATGCCACTGAATGGAGTGGATTACCGGTTTTGGCGTCACGTGGATGGTGATCTTCACCTCGCCATCTTTCAATTCCAAGGAAGGTTCCACCCGGTCATATTCTTCCGACAAATTCTTCAAATCATTATCGAAAGTCAGCTGAGAAAACTCATCGCCCTCTTTTGTCTTTAGTCTCGCCAGCACCGGTTTTGGATCAAACCCACCTGCATCGGGCAAATCGATGACGACTTCGATTTCAGAAATGCGCCGATCGTCGTACAATTCCGCGCTCACCAAAGGCGCACTTGTCAATAGAAAAGAGAGCAGAAGAGTGGAGCAGATGCGATGTCTAACCATTACAGTCCCGGATCGATAGTCCGTTAATTATAGAAAAGGCTAAACATAAAAGCAAATGTAGAAAATTCGAGCCCGAGCCCGAGCCCGCGTCCGAGCCCGATTAATTCACGTCGAAATCGGGCTCGGGCTCGCACGCGGGCTCGGGCTCGTTTATATCTGTTGCCTTCCCGTCAAAGCGCGGCCGAGTGTGCCGCTGTCGATGTATTCTAGATTGGTGCCGATGGGGAGGCCAAGGGCGAGACGAGAAATGGTGAGATGGGGACGGGCGAGCTGCGATTTTAGGAAGAGTGCCGTCGTGTCTCCTTCGAGGGTAGCGTCGAAGGCAATGATTGCCTCGCGCACGTTGTGTTGCTGAATGCGGGAGAGAATGCGGTCGACGCGAAGGGTTTGGGTGTTGCGGCCATCGAGGGGGGAGAGGAGGTGCTCGATGACGTGGTAGAGGCCGCGAAAAGATTGGGTTTCCTCAATGGCATAGGCGTCGCGCGGGGAGGCGAGTATGCAGAGGGAGGTGGGGTCGCGGTGGGGGGAGTTGCAGAAATAGCAGGCTCCTTGGTGGGTGAGGCAGCCGCAGGTGGGGCAGGGGGGAATCTTTTCTTGAATCGAGGTGAGGAGGTGGCCTAGTTCGGTGAGGGAGTCTTGCGGCCAATGGAGAAATTCAAAGGCAAAACGCTCAGCTGTGCGGGTGCCCACGCCGGGTAGCTTTTTGAGGTGGGCGATGAGCGTAAGTAGATCTTCCGGGAAGCGATTAGCCATAAGAGGAGAAGATAGACTAAAAGGGAATTTTTTAACAGCTTCCTTTTTAAAGGAAGATCGGCTAAACTCACACCCAATATTTATCTTCAGAAAAATGGCTCAACGATTCAAAAAAATGGTTGTGAAAGCAAAAATTATAGGAACAGGTTCCTACCTCCCTGAGCGGGTGCTGACCAATCGGGATCTCGAGCAAATGGTCGAGACCTCCGATGAATGGATCGTCTCCCGCACGGGGATGAAGGAAAGGCGCATTGCCCGGGCGGATGAGTTTACCTCCGATATGGGCCTGGCAGCAGGACGGGCAGCGATTGTCGATGCAGGACTTGCGGTAGATCAGATAGACTTTATTTTAGTCGCAACGCTGAGCCCCGATTATCTATTCCCCAGCACGGCTTGTTTGATCCAACAATCGTTGGGGGCGAAAAAAGCGGGCGCCATGGATATTCAGGCGGCTTGCACAGGCTATCTCTACGCCCTCGCCGTTGCAAAATCTTTTGTTGAATCGGGCGCTTACAAAAATGTCCTTGTCATCGCCGCCGAAAAGCTCTCTTCCATTACCAACTATAAGGATCGATCTACTTGCGTCTTATTCGGAGACGGGGCGAGCGCTTGTGTGGTTTCAAGCGAGGGAAAGGGGCTTGTCCTTGAAAGCGTCCGGTTAGGCGCGGATGGGGAACAAGCAGAATTATTGATGCTGCCCGCTGGGGGATGCCGCATGCCGGCTACGGCTGAGACGGTGGCTGAGGGGCAACATTTCATTAAAATGGCCGGAAATGAGGTCTTTAAACACGCAGTCCGGCGGATGGAGGCCTCTTGTAAAGAGTGTCTCGACGCTTTGGGATGCCATGAAAATGAGATCAGCTGGCTCGTCCCTCATCAAGCAAATCTTAGAATCATCGACGCGATTGCCAAACGATTTGAGCATTTACCCGCAGAGCGGATCTATAAGACGGTTCAAAAATATGGGAATACCTCTGCTTCGTCAGTGGGGATCGCTCTAGATGAATTGCGCAAAGAACATGAAGTGAAGAGTGGCGAAAAGATCCTTCTGACTGGTTTTGGGTCGGGATTTACCTGGGGCGCCGCCGTATTGAGGGCTGAATGAAAAAGACTGCCTTTTTATTTCCTGGGCAAGGAGCCCAGTACCCAGGAATGGGAAAAGATTTTTTTGAGACGTTTGCCGTAGCTCGCGAAACATTCGAGGAAGCCGATGACATTTTGGGAGAAAAACTCTCCACATTAATTTTTAATGGGCCTGAAGAGCTTCTCACAGAAACGAGAAATAGCCAGCTCGCTATTTTCGTCACAAGCGTAGCGATTTTACGGGTGATTCAACAGCAGCTTCCCGACTTAGTTCCAACCGTTTGCGCAGGATTGAGCCTAGGGGAATACACAGCTCTGTATGCTTCAGGGAGATTGGGTTTTGCCGATACGTTGAAGCTGATTCAGGAGAGGGCGCGTCTAATGAATAAGGCGTGTGAAAAAATTCCTGGTACGATGGCCGCCATTTTGGGTTTGGACGCGTTAGGGATCGAATCTGCAGTAAAAGAGTTGAAAGATGTCTGGGTGGCCAATTATAATGCCCCAGGACAAACCGTTGTCTCAGGAACCCAGGAAGGGATTGAGAGAGCGGGCCAGGTGCTAAAAGAGAAAGGGGCCAAGAGGGTCATTCCTCTAACGGTTCATGGAGCGTTCCACAGCGGACTGATGAAGTCAGCTCAAGAAGGGCTCTTTCCCTGGATTCAAGCGGCGCCGATCCGCGAGAGTCAAATTGAATTGGTGATGAACGTGCCGGGCAAGAGCGTGAAGTCCATTGAAGAAATAAAGAAGAATCTCACCTCGCAGGTGACCCAGTCGATTCGCTGGGAACAAGGAATTGCATCGATGCAGCGGATGGGAATTGAGATCTTCATTGAAATTGGCTGCGGCAAGACATTAACGGGCCTGAATCGAAAAATGGGGATCGCCGGTCTTTCTGTAGATAAAGTAGCTGATCTCGATATACTTGGAGTCACATGCAATTGTTGAAAGGGAAAAAAGCACTTGTCACTGGGGGAACTGCCGGCATTGGAAAGGCGATCGCCTGTCTTTATGCGGAGCAGGGAGCCGATGTCGCCATTTTTGGAACCAACAAAGAAAGAGCCGAGCAGGCAGTGAAAGAAATCGAAGCCGCGCGCGCCTCTCCCGAGCAAAAAGTCACCTATGCTCTTGTCGACGTATCGAAATCGAAAGAAGTGGACGAGGCGGTCGAGCTGGTCCTCAAGAATTGGGGAGCGATCGACGTTCTCGTCAATAATGCGGGCATTACGCGCGACAATCTCCTCATGCGAATGAGTGAAGAGGATTGGGATCTCGTCGTCGATGTGAACTTAAAATCAGTCTATAATCTCTGCCGCGCTTTTGCGCGCCCGATGATGAAAGCCAAATCGGGGACGATCATCAATATCGCCTCTGTGATCGGCTTGACAGGAAATGCAGGGCAGGTAAACTATGCTGCATCGAAGTCGGGGATGATTGGATTTACGAAGTCTTTAGCGAAAGAATTGGCTAGTCGCAACGTGCGGGCCAATTGCATTGCGCCTGGATATATTGAGACGCAAATGACAGGGGGGCTCTCCGATCAAATTAAGGAGTCTATCCTCTCTAAAATACCGATGAGCCGCATTGGGAAACCACGCGATATCGCCTATGCGGCTTTATTTTTAGCCAGCGACCAAGCCAGCTACATTACGGGGCAAGTGCTTACGGTCGATGGCGGAATGGTTATGTAAACGAAAAAAGGAACGAGTATGACAGTGCAACAAGAAGTCATTGATATCATCGTCGAGCAGCTGGGTGTTGACACCGCCGATGTGACGTTGGAGAAATCCTTCGTTGAAGATCTCAACGCCGATTCCCTAGACCTCACCGAATTAATCATGACATTCGAAGAGCGTTTTGGTTTCGAGATCTCCGAAGAAGATGCGGAGAAGCTCAAAACGGTAGGCGACGTCGTCGACTACATCGAAAAACGAAAAGTCAGCGCATAAATCTTAATTAAGATCGAACAGAAGGAATTCCGTGTTGGGGCTTGCCTTGAACCGGAGTTCCTTTTCCCCACTCACTGAGGCGCCATCCCCTTTTTTCAGGGCAATGCCGTTGACGGCGAGGGATCCTTGAGTCAGCTGGATCCAGGCGTGGCGGTTGGCGGTTAGAGGAAGATGGATCTCTTTTGCCTCGCTGAAGCGGCCCAAATAAACCAAAGCATTTTGATGGATCTTTAGGGAGCCGTCTTTCCCATCGGGGGAGACGACGAGCTTGAGTCCATTTTTATGGTCGGCGAAGTTCTTTTGCTGATACTCGGGAGCGAGTCCTTTCTTGTCGGGTTGGATCCAGATTTGGAGGAGATGGACCTTTTCCTTTTTTGAAGGGTTGAATTCGCTGTGCTGGACGCCGCTGCCGGCGGTCATGAGTTGGAATTCCCCTTTGTGGATCTGGGCGTGGTTGCCCATTGTGTCTTTATGCTCGATGGTGCCGTCGAGGATGTAGGTGAGGATTTCCATATCTTTGTGGGGATGGGTGTCAAATCCTTTGGCCGGGTCGACGAGATCTTGATTGATCACCCGCAGCGTGCGAAAGCCCATGAAATTGGGATCGTGATAATCGGCAAAGGAGAAAGTGTAGTCGGTGGTGAGCCATCCATGTTCAGCGTGGCCCCGCTCTTCACTCTTTCGAACCGTAATCATTTCCCCTCCAAATATAGTGGTAGCTGCCGCCATCAAAAACAAAAATCTTGCCATATGCACTCTCTTTGAAAAAGATCTTATCGAAAAGGGATTAGATGGACAAATTGAAACTTTCCATGAATTGATGGGGAGGAGGTCTTTTTTCTTTTGAAGAATAGTGGGTGTCTTCCCAAATTTTACAGGCTTTGATGCAGAGACAGGGCGCGCAGCAGCTAGCATCTAGGCAATTGCAAGGGTTGGTCGAAAAGAGGGGGGTCGTTTGGAATGAATCGATCTTTGTTTGGAGTGTGAGCAGCGCTTGGCCAATGATTTCTTTTGCTATGTCTAGTGTCTCTTTTTGAATCAAACCCTCCTCGTGGGTAGCGGCAAATTCAAGGCCCAGCGATTCCAATCCTATGCGGGAACACTCTTCTAAGGAAGTGGGCATTGTCGCTTTTGGATTCTTCTGGTGAATTGCGCGCTGCAAATTCTCTGAAAGTTCATCGTTGCCTTTCCGGAACTCTTTTTTGGTTCTGAGAAGACCAAAAGGCTCCAAATCCACGAATACGGCAATCAATTGCCCCTGATTGTTTTTCTTGAAAAGAATGTTGTTAAAGTGAGCGTCCATATAGCTGCTTTTTAGAATCATTGTCGCGATTTGCCCGATCAGTTGTTTTTTTTCCTCAAGTGGCAAAACACCGAGTTCTCTTAATCCTTCGTCAGAGGAAAGTAAGCCTGAAATGAAATCTGAGGCGATATAATATTTTTCTTTTAGAGGGAGATTCGGCCAAGGCGCTTCAATGGCATAGTCCCGTGCGATTTCAAGGCGGTCAAGATTTTCATTTTGCTGGAGTGTTCGCATCCGATCTCCCATCTTAAGTCTGGCAAAGTGGTCATAGGCAGGTGAAAATGCAATTCCAGAAGGAGTGAGAACTGCTTTTATTTGACCTTCATCTTCTTCCAAATCTGGGTCTTCTTCAAGAGGTGGGTCTTGTCCTTTGAGCACGAGAGAGGTATTATTTCCTGTTTGAAAATGAATGACCCGACTCCCTGGATCAAATAAGGGGAGTTCATCAGTGCCTTTTCCCCAAAAAACGCCTCGCTCGCGGAAATGAGTTTGTCCGCTGAGATAATCGTGAAGAGTGATTCGATTCCCATTGACCAAGGGTTTAACGACCCGCTCCCGAAGAGCTTTGGCCCTAGGATCAGTGAGGAGGTGGCCTCGGCACACATTCTCAGGATCTACAGAGAATTCATCTCTCGGAGCGCCATGCATGGTGGCGCGGTCTAGAAACGTATGGGAAACGATATTGCAAAATGACATGGGTTTAGGTCCTTGGTGTGGGGATGAGCTCCATGAATTGTTCGGGAGGCTTTCCTTTATTTGGAAAGGGGTGAGTTTCTTTCCAAACTTTACATGCGTTTATGCAGAGGCAGGGCGCACAGCAGACCGTGGGGAAACACATATGGGGATTGATCGAGGAGAGGGGTGTTGTTTGGCATGACTTGATGGCTGCTTGGGTTTCTTGAAGGGCCCCGCCAATGATTTCTTCTGCTAGTTCTCTGGTTTCTTGACTGACCAGTTGCTTGCGAAAGATACGGAGGAACATGTGTAATCCTAGGCGAGAATACTCTTCTAATGAATCGGGAATCATTCGGGATTTAGAGTTTTTTATTCCTATTTTTCGGAGATCAGCTTTAGTTCTGAAGAGGCCAAACGGTTCTAGGTCAACGAATAGACCAATCAATTGCCCCGCATTATTTTTTTTGAATAGGATGTTGCCTAGATGAACATCCAGATAGCCGCTTCTTTGGATCATCACCGTCATTTGCCGGATCAGCTCTCTTTTCTCATCGCTGGGCAAGGCGTTGAGCGCCTTCAACGCATCTCCAGGGGCAAGTAAGTCGGGAATGAAATCAGAGCCGATATAGTACTTCTCTTTTAGAGGGAGATTATCTGAAGGAGCTTTGATGGCATAATCGCGCGCGATTTCAATGCGGTCAAGGTCCTCATCTTCCCTGATCTTCCGCATCCAATCTCCCATTTTGAGTCGGGCAAAATGGTCATAACTCCGAGGAATTACGCCAACAGAATGATCGCAAACGCCCTTCTTGCGATCCTTTGTGTCTTGCCCCTTGATCACAAGAGAGAAATCTCCTGTTCGATAGCGAATGACTCGATTATTTGGATCGAATAAGACGAGGTTGTGGCGGTTTCCTTGAAAGGGCTGAGCATTTTCTCCACAAAGATAAGCGTGAAGAGTATCCTTTTTTCCGGGAATCAAGGGTTCAATAGCCCGATGTTGAAGAGCTGTAGCCCGCTCATCGGTGAGAAGATGATTTTGACACTCTTTTTCAACATCGAATGAAAATCTGTCGGTTGGCCGGCCATGAATGGTTGCGTAATTTCGAAACGTGTGGGAGAGGATATTGCAAAATAATGACATGGGATTTAGAGCCTTGGTGCGGGGAGAAGTGCTTCCATAAATTGATGGGGAGGCGTTCCTTTATTTGGGGAGGGGTGGGTCTCGTTCCAAATTTTACAGGCTTTGATGCATAGGCAGGGGGCGCAACAGCCAGCCGCTAGGCACATGCAAGGCTGGATCGAAGAAAGAGGTGTTGTTTGGAAGGAGTCGATCTTTGCTTGGGTTTCAAGCAGGGCTTTGCCTATGATCTCGTCCACTAGCTTCAGCGTAGCTGAGTTTTTCTTATAGGAAGAGAGGAACATATCATAAATTCTTCGCAATCCGAGGTGAGCATACTCTTCTAATGAATCGGGAACTTGCTCGGAGTCTGCGCGGTGTCGACTCATCTGAGTCGTTCTTTGGCGAAGATCCCCCCTTGTTCTAAAGAGACCGAGAGGTTCTAAATCGATGAATATAGCAATCAGATCTCCCTCAATATTTTTCTTGAAAAGGAGGTTCTTCAGATGAACATCTGCATAGCCACTTTTTTGAATCATCACCGCAATTTGTCGGATCAGTTCCCTTTTCTTATCGTCAGGCAAAGCATTGAGAGCTTTCAATCCCTCTTCAGGAGAAAGTAAATCGGGAATGAAGTCAGAACCAATATAATAGTTCTTTTTTGTTGGAGAGAGAAAGACTTCGATCGCATAATCGCGCGCGACTTCAATGTGGTCAAGACCTTCATTTGCCTGAATCTCCCGCATCCAATCTCCCATTTTGAGTCGGGCAAAATGATCCTGATCTCGCGAGACTGCGCATACAGGAGGAATCCAAGCGTATTTCTCTTTGTAAGAAGGCTCTTGCCCTTTGATTACGAGAGAGGAAGTTCCTGTTTGATAATGAATGACCCGATTCTTTGGATCCAGTAAAGGGAGTTCTGGAGTTCCAGAAAAAGGGACTCGATTTTCCCCACAAAGGTAAGCATGAAGGGTATCTTGAGTTCCTGGGGTTAAGGATTGATAGGATCTCTTTTGAAGAGCTGCGGCTCTTTCGTCGGAGAGAAGGTGGCTTTGACATTCTCTCTCAACGTCTACGGAGAAGTCGGCCGTTGGGGGGCCACAAGTGGTCGCACAGTCTCGAAATGTATGGGCAACAGCATCGCAACATGACATAGGATTTAGAGCCTTGGGAGTGTGAGTACAAGTCTTTTTTGTGGGGGGAGGAGCTCTTCCATGATTTGATGGGGAGGCTTTCCTCGGTTTGGGGAATGTTGGGTCTCTTTCCAAACTTTACAGGCTTTGACGCAGAGGCAGGGCGCGCAGCAGCTGGCTTGCAGACAGGAAGAAGGATTGATCGAAGAAAGGGGTGTTGTTTGGCATGACTCGATGGCTGCTTGGGTTTCTAGTAGCGCTTGGCCAATGACTTTTTTTGCTAGGCCCATCGTAGCCGCTTTGATCAGATCCTTTTCATGGGCAGCAAAAAATCGGAGGCCCATGGCTTCTAGACCTAGGCGGGAACACTCTTCAAGTGAATCGGGGGTGATTGGGTTTGAGCGGTTCAAAGCAATTTGAGTTAGCCAGGGTTCTGAAATTTCATCGTCATTTCTTCGGGGCTCTTCCCTGGTTCTAAAAAGGCCAAAAGGCTCCAAGTCGATGAATACAGCAATCAATTCTCCAGCGGCATCTTTCTTGAAAAAGACATTGCCAAAGTGAAAGTCCATGTAGCCACTTTTTTGAATCATCACCGCAATTTGCCGGATCAATTTTTCTCTCTCATGAATGGGCAAGGCCTCGAGTTCTTGCAACCCTTCTTTAGGGGGAAGTAAGTCTGGAATGAAGTCTGAGACGATATAATATTTTTGCTTCAAAGGGAGATTCTTTATAGGCGCTTTCACTGCATAATCATCTGCGATTTCAATGCGGTCAAGCTGTTGGTTTTCCTTGATCTGCCGCATCCAATCTCCCATTTTCAGTCGGGAAAAATGGTCAAAGGGATGTGAAAATGAGACTCCAGAAGGAGTGATCACTGCTTTTCCTTTTTCTGGGGTATCTTGTCCTTTGATCACAAGAGATGAATCTTCTTCTGTTTTAAAATGAATGACTCGATTGTGTGGAGCCAGTAAGGGGAGCTCCTCAGTTCCTTGAAACTCTTCTAAACCAAGATAGTGGCGATGTTTCCCGCAAAGATATTCATGAAGGGTGAGAGTGTCTAGATCATTTAGAGGTCTATCGACCCGTCCCCGAAGAGCTTGGGTTCGGTCATCGGTGAGAAGATGGTGTTGACACTCTTGTTTAATATCTACAGAGAATTTATCGGTTGGCTGGCCATGAATGGTGGCGCGGTTTAGAAATGTATGGGAAACGATATTGCAAAATGACATGTTGTTGATTCTTAAGGATTTAAGATTTGAAAACAGAGGAGATGGATGTCTTCTTCGAGGTCCTTTCGCTTGGTGGCGAAGGTGAGTTCTTTCTGCAGCATGGCAGCGGTGGTTTCTAGGCCGTCGGAGGCAAAGACTTTAAGCACTTTTGAGAGAAGGTCGGAAATTTTTTGCGGGTTTTTATAGAAGCGGGGGAGGCCGTGATTGAAGAGGAAAAAGAAGTCGCCTGAATCGATTTTCAGAGTAGAATTTTGCGGCTCGATGAATTTTTCATGGTCGAGAGACCAGAATAAAGGGAGGTGGAGGCCTTTGATGTGGAGAGTGGAAGCGTTGCGGTCGAAGAGGAGAGAGGTGTGGGTTTGGCTTTCTTTGGAGAGTTTGTATTGCGTGAGGAGTTGGTACATCCCTTCAAATCCTTCTTCTTCGGCCTCCGCCATGTGGATTTGGAAGAGGTTGGGATGCTCTGTTTTGGGGAAGTCGAGGAGGAGGCCGCGAGGGTTTTCTGAAAAGAGGGTGATCGATTTGATGGCGACGGCGTCGGAGCGGCAATCATCGATGTTTTTTTGGAGCATCATGTGCTGCAGCAGCATGGCGCACTCATATTCTCCATACATCCTTTCGCGCAGGAGGGAATTTTCCTTAAGGCGGTTGATATTTTCTAGGAGGCATTCGCTCATGGTGTTGAGCGTATTGGCGAGCTCTGCGACTTCGCGGGGGCCTTGGACGTGGATCGATTCGCCGTATTGCCCGGCGGCGATGGCGAGGGCCGAATTCTTTAGCTTTTGGATGGGATCAGAGATTTTGTTCGCGATGAAGATGAGGGTGATGATCATGGCGAGGAGGGTGAGGCCAGCGGAGAGGAAGAGAATTTCCTGGAATTTCTGATTCATGAGATAGGCGAGAAGCGTCGAGATCAGAGCGATGCTGCCGACAAGAGTGGGTAAGAGGAAGAGAAGCAATTGCGTGCGGATTTTCATGCGACGGGAACGAGTCCTTTGTGGCGGCAGGGGAGTTCATGGGAATACGATTGGAGTAGCGCAACGGCGACGGAGGGGCATTCGGAGATGATCGAGAGGAGATGGCTGCGCGAGAGGGTAAAAAAGAGGGTGTCTTTTTTGCAGAGGGCGGCGTAGCTGCGGGGCTGATCGTTGAAGAGCGATTCATCGCCAAAGTAATCGCCGGCATTGAGTTCCGCGAGGGGTTTTAAGCGCTCATCGAGGATTTGGACAGCTCCCTGCACAATGAAATAGATCCGGTTGGCCACTTGGCCCGGCGTAAAGACCTTTTCTCCCGCATCGTAGTCATCTTCATGGAGCTTCTCGGCGATCGCGAGGAGAATCTCGAGGTCGAGCTCGTTGAAGAGGCGCGTTTTTTTCAGGAAGAAGGCTTTTTCAATGAGGCTTTTCATGTTTCTAGTAGCTCGTAGGCAAATTGGTGGAAGGTTTCATCCGAGTGCTTCATTTGCTCTCGGAGCTGCTGGCGCCAGTTGGGCATTTGGAGTTTCGCTTTGAGGCGCACCGCGACGATTTTGTCGAAAAGCGAGGGGGATTGATCGAGTTTGCCCAAAAGTTCAGAGAGGGTGAGTTGCGGATAGTCGCCGTGCCAGCGGAGACAGGCCGCCATTTTCTCTTCGAGCGGGAGATCGTCGACGAGAGGCGCGATGAGGCGGAAGATGCGGAGATCGCATGTTTTTTCTAGGCTCTCGACTGCGTGGGAGTGGACTTTGGCGTTGCGGCTATGGAGCGCGCGGACGAGGAGTTCGGGGTCTTCGAGAGAGCCGGCCGCGCCGAGGAGGTGGATGATGAAGTCAATCACCGATTGATAGCCGGTGAGGAGCGCGCTTTGGAGCATTTCCAAATCGTAAAGAGGGTGTTGATTTTGGATGGTGTGGCCGAAGTAAAAGTAAAAATAGGCCCGCTCGATTTCGATGTCGAGGATATCGAAGAGATTTGCTTGGAGCTGCGGGAGCGCGAGGCGGCCCAAAATCTTGCTGGCCAAAATGCGGGCCCGTTCGGGGAGGGAAATGTCTTTTGTCAGGGTGAGGAGGAGGGGGACGATTTTCAAGCCCATTTGGATGATGTTCTCCTCCGCGCGCCGCCGCTCATTGGGGCGGAAGTGGACACTGGCGAGGAGGATTTCTTTAATTGTGGTGGAATCGGCGATTTTGCCGAGGGCGTCGAGAAGGTGGAGGCGGAAGGCGTTGTCGCGCGCGGCGGAGAGCTCTTCGATGAGGCGGGGCGCATGGCGGCTGAGACGCTTATCGGCCAATTTGGCGGTGCAGCGAGCGGCGGAGCGCTTGACGAGGACCGATTCATGGGAGAGGAAGGGGAGCGCTTTTTCGGCGGCTTCAAGCGTGTTGTCCTCGGCCAAGATGTCGAGGCCAAGGCTTATCTCATCGATATGGCTCGACTTCAGCATGAGATCGAGTTTTTTGGCGGCGATGGTGCGATTGAGGGCGGCGTAGTCGAGAGATTGATTGGCGAGTGATTTTTTCAAGGTGAGGATCGCCGCGCCGCGAAGCAGGAGGTCGTCGTGATCGAGATCTTCCTCCGCTTTTTCTGGATGATGGAGACCCCGTTTCGCCAGGTAGAAATTGGCCCATTTAGAGAGTTCGGAAGATCCATTTTCATAGCTCCATAGATCGATCAATTCGATCGCGCGCGCATCGTTTTCAAAGGCGCTGTTATCGAGCAGGCGGAGAAATTGGATTTTAGAGAGAGTGCCGAGATGAGAGGTGGTTTGAAGAATGCGGGGGATCGCATTGGGATCTCCCATCTGCAGGAGCGATTCGATGGCGAGAAGCTGCGCCTCTTCGGAAGGGGAATTCAGCGCTTCGAAAATGTCTTTTTTGGCCTCTTTCTGCTCGCGGCGGGTGAAGGTGGCGAGCCAACCCTTGAGTTTTTTCTCAAAGTGGAGCGCATTGTCTTTGAGGTTGATGAAAATCGCTTTGGAATAGGTGGCGCGAATGATGAGGGCGAGAACGAGGACGATTAAAGTGAGGGTAAATCCAAGCCAGCGGCTTCCCGACTGAAGGCCAAAGAGAAGCAGCGCGCTCAGGAGCATGCCAATGGGCTCGAAGAACGAGTCGTTGATGATGCGGACTTTCGACTTTAATTTCGCGGGCACGGCATTGGAGAGGAGGTTAAAGCAGTTATCTTCCACCGTAAAGAGGATCCCATCGACGGCGACGAGGCCAAGAACGGCGAAGAGCATCGCATCTTGGAACACCCATCCAGAATAAACGGCGACAAAGAAGAGAGGCGTGATCAAAAGCGCATTATTCAGTCCCATGCGGCGGATGAAGCGGCCGTAGAAAAAGACTCCGAAGACAATGTTGCAAAGGGAAATCATCGCGCGGCATTTGCCGAGGAATTCGGCGATTTGCCCTTCTCCGGCGATTTGTTGGGCGGAGAAGAAATGGCCGAAGGAATTCATGTAGTTAAATTCGGTGACGGTGAGGAGGAGTTGCACAAAAAGGCTTAAACAGAGGAGGACGATCGCAAAACGGGAGCGGACGATCAATTGGACTACCGAGGCAAAGGAGTCGCGGCTGCCGGAGAAAACGCCCTCCATTGTGTCGTCGTGGACGGCGCGGGTTTTCAGGGCGATCCCTCTTGCTTCGACCATGCCGAAGAGGATGGAGATGGCGGAGGCGATGAGCAGGCCTGAAAAGCCGATGAAATCGAGGAAAAGATTGATAGCGGTTCCCGAGAGAATCGTGCCGAAGAAATAGGCGGCGCTATAGATTGAGTAGACCCGTTTGGCGTCTTGCAAGTCGTGGTATTGGTCGGTGAAGGTCCAGGAGCAGGCGATCATTACCGCAAAAAACATGCGGGAGACGATTTTCAGAAGGTACCAAAACCAGATTGGCGGGCCTGTTCCCACGACGAAAGAGGCGGCGACGCAGCTCATGGCTCCGAGGGCCATGGCGGTCATCAGAATGCGATAAGGGCTCGTCAGGCGAAGGCTATAGAGGACGAGCGTTGAGACCCCGATCATCCCTAAAGCGATCGATAGATAGACGCGGGGGAGGAATTCGGCGCCGATTTTTTCGAGGAAAAGGCCATCGGAAAGGGTGTCGAAGCAGGAGCTCCCAAAGGCCCAAAGGATCGCCAGGCGCGCAAATCGAAAGGCTTGCGTCCCTTCTCCGGAGTAAATTCCAAAAGCCTTTCGGAACAGTTGTTTCATTCTACGCATATTGTAAGACAAAACCCGCTGATTTATCTAGCGGAAAAACGATTTTCTTTTATAGTAGGGCTTATGAAGATTTCCGATCTCCATTTAGGGTTCGTTGGATTTGGGCATATGGCGCAGGTTATTTACCGAGCCGTCGACCAGTCTAAGCTCATTCCCCGCTCTCAAATTTCCTTTATCAGGCGCGACACAAAGAAGATGGAGCAGAATGAAAAGGAGTTTAAAATCACCTCCACCTCGCTGGAAAATCTCGTACAGAAGAGCGATCTCATTCTCATTGGCGTTCGTCCCTCCCAGGCAGAGCTAGTCCTGAAGAATTTGGCGAAGATCGGGGTGGGATCGAAGATGGTGATTTCAGTCTTAGCGGGGACGAAGCTCTCCCTCTTCGAGAAATACTTGGGGAAAGAGGCGCAGCTCCTCCGCGTGATGCCCAACATGGCCTCGGCTGTTGGCGAAGGGATGAGCGTTTTCTCTTATGGCGCCCATCCATCGAATGATTTCAGAAGCTTTGCTCACCTTCTTTTTTCGAGCATGGGGCAAGTTCTCGAGGTGCCCGAACAGCTCATGGACATTTCCTGCGGCATAGCGGGCAGCGGCCCTGGCTTCGTGATCGCCCTCATCGACGCAATGGCGCGCACCGGGGAGAAACATGGGCTTGATTACCAAAAGGCCCTCACCATGGCGGCGCAGGCCTTTCTCGGGGCGGCGAAAGTGATCATTAAGGGGGGCGTTCCCGAGACGCTTCTCGAACAAATCGCCACGCCCAACGGCACCACCGAGGCCGGTCTCAGAGCTCTCAAAGAAACAGAAATGAAAAAGCATCTAGGGCTTGTTGTCGAAGCCTCCGCCCGCCGTTCCAAAGAAATCTCCGAAGAAAAACACTAGAATCTCACAAGTCATTTATATAGAATGATTTATAATTTCATCTTTTCAAATTCTGGAGATTTATACTACACTGTGGTACAATGAATACGAAGATACGAATAATTGAGACCACGGCATTTTCCGATAGAATCGCCGAGTTGTTGGCTAAACACAGCCTTTTACAAGAAGATTACAATGTTTTCAAAAAGGAGTTGGCCGAGAACCCTGAGAAGGGAGATCCTCTTACTGGAACTGGCGGAGTAAGAAAAGTAAGATTAAAGTCGTCGTCGAGGGGAAAAAGCGGAGGTTTTCGGGTATGCTATCTTTATTATGTCCTTGGGGAGGCAATTTATCTCCTGTTCATTTTTCAGAAAAATGAGCAAGAAAATTTAAGCGCTGCACAGAAAAAAGCCTTGAAGAACATAACAGACGCAATTAAGGGGAAAAAATGAACAAATTTTATAAACAACTAAAAGAAGGCCTTGAAGAAGTTCTTGCCCACAAAAAAGGAAAGATTACCCTTCGATCTGAAATTATCGAAATTCCAGAACCTCCCATTTCCTATACGGCAAAACATATTAAGAAGATTAGAGAAAAAGGGCCCTATTCCCAGAGTATATTCGCAAAGGTTTTAAATGTGAGCGTTAAAACGGTTCAATCTTGGGAATCTGGAGAAAGGGTGCCAAGCCATGCTGCTTTGCGCCTGCTGGAATGTGTTGATAAGGGATTTTATCGACCTCGACTCATTCAAAAAAGCGCATAGGCTTGCAAGCCTTATACGGATTTCTCTGGCCGTCGATTGTAAATCGACTGCAGTTCGATTTGCTGGGCGGGTGTAAGAGTGCAGTTGTAGCCTTGATGATTGCGGAGTAGATAGAGAAACTCCCTTTCCCGGGTGGCTATTCGGTCTTGGAGAAAGTTTTTCCGCGTGATGAGAGAGTGGATCAGATAAGGCGTTCCCATGGCGATGAAGACGAGGGCGGCGCCAGAGCCTTTGGGGAGAATGCTGTCTCGGTGGTGATATTTATTGAGCAGATAGGCGGTGCCGTAGGCGGCGACTTGATAGAGCACAAAGGCGCCGATCAGCGCTCCTGCCGTAATGGGATTGGAAAGGAAGGCGAAGGCAGCAGCAGCGGCCAATGCGCCCGCGAAAGCAGCGACGACGCAGGCGAGGATCTTGTCCCTAAGCTGATGATTTGTCGCCTCCTGAGCCTGTTTTTGCAAATCGACGAGAGCCACAGCACGGCTCTTCAGAGTGTCAAAGGTGAGCGCTGTCTCGGGGATTTCGGCAAGCCTGGGCGAAACGGGTATTGAAATAGATTTTATAGACATTATCCCTAAAAATTGTTCTTATTATTGTGAGATTATTTTGCATTAATTTTGGTTAATTTTGAAGTTAATAATGTTTTATAAATAGTTAAATTTTTAATACGATCTTCAACTTTGATATTTTCAAAAACCTTTTTTCCGTGTAGAAAGGATAGAATCTTAGATTTTTTTTCATAACTGGGATTTCGCTCATGGAAAAACGGAAATTAGTGATCATTGGCTCGGGACCCGCCGGCTACACGGCGGCCATTTATGCGGCGCGGGCCAATCTGAATCCATTGTTGTATGAGGGGTTTATGACGGGGCCGTCGGGCGGCCAGCTAATGACAACGACCGATGTGGAGAATTATCCAGGATTCCCTGAGGGGGTTTTGGGACCGGAGCTGATGATCCATTTCCGGGCGCAGGCGGAGAGGTTCGGGACGAAGATTCTGACGGAAGATGTCGTGTCGGTCGATTTGAGCAAGAGGCCTTTTGGGGTGGTGGGGTCGAATACGAAGGTGAGCGCGGAAGCGCTGATCATCGCGACGGGCGCTACGGCAAAAAGACTGGAGATCGAGGGCGCTGGCGATGGGGAGTTTTGGCAAAAGGGAGTGACCGCTTGCGCTGTTTGCGATGGAGCGGCGCCGATTTTTAAGAATCGGCCTTTATTTGTGATTGGTGGCGGCGATAGCGCGGTGGAAGAGGCGATCTTCCTGACGAAGTATGGAAGCCGCGTCTACATCGTGCACAGGCGGGATGAATTGCGCGCGTCGAAGATCATGGCGGAGAGGGCGAAAAAGCATCCGAAAATTGAAATTCTTTGGAATGCGGTGATCGAGAAGATTTCAGGTGGCAAGATAGTGGAGAAAGTGCTCCTGAAGGATTTGGTGACGGGAAAGCAGCAAGAGCGGGAAGCGGGGGGCGTCTTTTTTGCGATTGGGCATCAGCCGAATACGGGATTTTTAAATGGGCAATTGAAGACCAATCCAGCTGGCTATCTGATTGTGAAGAATGGATCGATGAAAACCTCGTGCGAAGGGGTCTTTGCCGCGGGAGATGTGCAGGATCACATTTACCGACAAGCAGTGACAGCGGCGGGAACGGGCTGCATGGCGGCCTTGGATGCAGAAAAATGGCTTTCTGAAATGGAACATGATTAGAAAGACGATATTGACTCTCTTAGTGATTCCGTTTCTAGGGTGCGCGCTCGAAGTGCAGCCCTGGTTTGGCGATGTCTTTGAGTTTTATTTTCTCGGCAGCTACGCCTACAGCCGCTTTAATTCGGTCCAAAATGCAGTGCCCCAAATCAAGCCCCCGTTCAATTCCCATATCCTCTATGGCGGCCTCGATTTTTCTCCCACGCCCGAGTGGAATATCGATACCGACATCCAATTTGCTGCGACAACGAAAGAAACCTTTAATTTTCGCTCGGCCGCTTGGCAGGCGCGCTATCTTTGGCTCGATGACATTGTGGGCGATCCCATTAGTTTCGCCACCGGCGCCAGCGTCCGCGTCACATCGACCACCAGCTTAAAAGACATTAGCTGCCCCTATCACGGCAATGTCGATTTTGAGTTTAATTTCGCTCTGGGAAAAGAGTGGGATGCTTCAGAATGTTGGCGCTTCCGCGCTTGGGGCTATGGCGCCGTGGGCCACGCCAATCGGGGCTCCCCCTGGGTTAGGGCCACCGTCGCTCTCGAGACCAACATTGACGACGTTCACAAGCTCGCCTTCATCGCCGATGGCAGCAATGGCTACGGCCGCCACACCCGCGTCAATCCCGATCATTTCTTTGGCTACGCACGCGTGCGGCAAAAGTCAATCGATCTCTGCTTCCGCTACGGCTACCGCATCGGTGTCTGGGGAACCCTGCGCTTTGAATACGACCGCCGCGTCCTAGCAAAATCCTGCCCCAACGCGGTCAATACGTTCGTCTTCAGCTACCTGCTGCCTTTCTGTTTTTAATTACGACCAGATGGCGACGGCGGTGGCGTGGGTGGAGGAGTGGCTGATGGAGACGAGGAGGTGGGGGTTGTCGAAGCGCTTTTGGAGGGGTTCTTTGAGGTAGACGATGGGTTTGCCGAGGTCGTCGTTGAGAACTTCGATGTCGTGCCAAGAGACTTCGGCGCCGAAGCCGGTGCCGAGGGCCTTGACAATGGCTTCTTTGGCGGCGAAGCGGCCCGCAAAGTGGGGGACGGGGTCTTTGAATTTATAGCAGTAGTCTTGTTCGCGTTGGGAGAAGAGGCGGTTGAGGAAATGAAGGCCGTGCCGGTCGATGCTTTGGCGCATCCGTTCGATTTCGATGATGTCGTTGCCTAGGCCCCGAATGGGATTACTGCTCTTCATGTTCCTCATGATAGGTTGGGAAAGTGCCCTCTTCATCGAGGGCGTTACAGAAGATCATACGCCCTGAGGTGGTATGTTTTACAGAGAGGACTTGCGCATCGATGATTTCGCCGATAAATTGACCGCCTCCATTGACGACCACCATGGTGCCATCGTCGAGGTAGCCAACGCCCTGGCGGGGCTCCTTTCCATAGCGTTGAATTTTAATTTTAATGTGCTCTCCCGCTTGCATGAGGGGTTTAAGCGCATTGGAGAGGGCGTGGAGATTGACGAATTTCACCCCTTCGATCGCCGCCATTTGGATGCGGCTGATATCGGCTGTTAAGATATTGGCGTCGATGAGGCGGGCGAGGCGGATCATTTTGCCCATGTGATCTTTTACATCGGGAAAATCGGTGTCATTGTAGCGGAGATCGAGATCGGGAATCGATTCGAGTTTTTTTGCGACCTCGAGCGAGCGCTTGGCTTTGATTTTTGTCTGCTCATCGCCAACTTCTGCCTGCGCGTAGAGCTCTTTCATCTGAAAGCGGGGGAGGACGAGGTGATGATCGAGAAGTCCCGTTGCTGCTAGGTCGATGATGCGGGCATCTGAGAGAACGGAGGCATCGATGATGAGATCTTTTTTCTTATGCGCGGTGGGAGTGAATTTCACGAAGGGAATGCTCACATAGAGCTCATCAGCAGAGCGAAGCGTCATCAATGTCCCTAAATAGATGCCGAAGAGGAAAAGAGCGATCTCAATCACTTCTAGCGTTTGCGCATTGAGATGGACCGAAGCGGCACTGATCTCGAGAACGGCTGAGAGAATGAGGACAAGCGCTTGTCCCATTAGGTAGCCGATAAAGAGGCCCACAATGGCAATGTTGAAGGAGCGGAGATTGAAGCGCTTGAAGAGAAGATCAAATCCAATGAGCGCAAGTCCAAGCAGAGCTCCCAGCCCAACTCCTGTCAGTAAATTTGCGTGGGTATATCCTCCAGGTCCTGAAATCATGTAAGTGGTGAGAAAGAAGATGCTCAAGATCATGAATAAAACCCGGGTGAAGGCAAGCGCAACGTTCATAAATTCAGGCTCCTAACAAAATATTAATATTTGCGGATTGTAGTGGGCTGGCCATTTTTTTGTCGATAAAGTTAAAAAAAAATTTAAGGTATTGGACTCAAAGACGATTTTTGATAGGCTCATTTGCATGAAACATCGCGGATGGATCACTTTTTCAGGGTTTCTCTGGTTTGCTATCGGAGTTTCTCTTCTCTACAAAGGACTCCATTTCATCACGCAGGCAGCATTTGATCCCCACTCTTTATGCACAAGGCTCCAAACTCTTTTTGGAACGCCCCAGCAAGCGGCGACAGGCTTCATTGCACTCGGCCTGATGATTGGCTTTTTCAAAGGGCGCTATGTCCTTTCAAAAACAGTGCAGCGCGTCGTGACGCGGATTGTATCTCTCCCCCTGCCAATTCGCTTTTCCGATGTCTACAGCGCTTCTTACTGGATTCTCATCGGTTCCATGATCGCGTTGGGCCTCTCATTTAAATTTCTTCCCCTTCCAATCGACATCCGCGGAACGGTCGATCTTGCGATCGGCTCAGCGCTCATCAATGGCTCTCTCCTCTACTTCCGCGCCGCCAAAAGTTTGAAGATCTCTTATTCGTAATACGGGTGCTTGGTAACAGGGGCACCTGGCTTTATTCAACGCAAAGGCGCAAAGACGCAGAGAATGATTTTTTTCTTTTTTCTTTGCGCCTTTGCGTCTTTGCGTTTAAAAAAGCCACGCACACCTGTTATTAAATGCCCGTTTGAAATCTCCTATTTGTGATAAGCACTTCCTTTTTCGATTTCGAGGGCGCGGTAGAGCTGTTCTAGAAGAATTAAACGCGTCATTTGATGCGTAAAGGTGAGAGGAGATAGACTCCATTTTATGGGCGTGGGGATTTCTGCTGGAATTCCCTCAGCGCCGCCAATCAGAAAGTGGAGGCGGGAATTTTTAACGATTTTTTGGCTGAATTGCTCGCTTGTGAGAAGTTCTCCTTTTGGATCGAGCGCAATGAGAGAGGGCTCTTGACGGGCCCAGGTGATGAGTTGGGGATTGTTTTTTGCAAAATGCCATTCGAGCTGAAGCTTTCCCTGAAGTCTCTTTTCATATTCTGCTAAGGCCTCGGCGAGCCATGATTCTTTTGAGCGGCCAATCGTTAAAACTTTGACTTTAAACACATTTGTTCCTAAAAATTAGTTCCATGATAGCCCCCGCTGCAATTTATTGGGATCCCAAACCAGAATTTTTCACGATCCCCATTCTTCATTGGCCCATTCTCTGGTATGGAGTTTTATTCGCTTTGGGATTTGCAGTGGGGTTCCCCCTTTTTGCTGGGGTATTGACCCGATTTTTTGCTTGTGAGAGCAGGGAAGGATGGGCCGCCTTAAAAAAGAAAGCCATTCAACTCACCGATAAATTCACTCTCTACGTCATCCTGGGAACTATCATCGGAGCTCGCCTGGGCCATTTTCTCTTCTATGAGCACCCCTTGGATTATTTTAACGATCCCCTGCAGATTTTTCGAGTTTGGGAGGGGGGATTGGCGAGCCATGGCGGTGCGGTGGGAATTATTTTAGCGACGATGCTCTTTAGTTATCGAATGGGGATAAAAGGAATCGATTGGATCCGCTGGCTCGATTTTCTCTCCGTGCCAGCCGCCTTTGCCGGTTTCTGCATCCGCGTGGGGAACTTTTTCAATCAGGAGATTTTGGGGACGCCGACGAATCTTCCCTGGGCGGTTGTCTTTGGCCATCCCGCAGATCATAGCTTGCCCATTCCCAGGCATCCCGTTCAGCTTTACGAGGCATTCTTTTATCTACTTGTTTTCTTTTTCCTCTGGCGCTTGAGTTACCGCCCATCCATTCTTCAAGCCAAGGGAAAATTGATTGGGCTTTTCTTGATTCTCGTGTTTGGATTTCGTTTCCTTGTGGAGTATCTAAAAGTGGAGCAAAGCTTGCTTGTCTCCACAGCTTCTTCTTTGACCATGGGACAAGCGTTGAGTCTTCCCGCGATTATTCTGGGAATTGTCTTCTTCTTTTGGAATAGAAAAAGGTCATGAGGGTAAAAGAAACCTGACTTCTTTATGTTCAGGGGGTGGTGGAGGAATGTCGTCGTCCGCCGCATAGCTAACTCGTGCTTGCACCGTATCTTCTAAAGGTCCTTTCAAGGCCCGTATTTTTTCGAGAAGTTCCTCCCTTCTTTTCTCTAAGGTGGCGAGCTCGCTGTCATTGTAGCGCTGAGCGCTTACGATTCGGGAAATGGGGATATTGCTCGATGGAAGGAGATTGGCATTCCACTGCAAAATCCTTTGAATCTCTTTTTCGATTTGGTCAAGCTCCTTCTCTACTCTCTGAAGTTCTGGAACAATGTCAGTTTTGAGGGTGGTCCGGCGGGAGTTTAACCGACTTAAGTCGTCCAATATCTTTTTTTCTTCTTGTCTGATCTGACCTTTAAGTTTGCCATTTTTATAGAATCTCCAAACACTCCACAAGCAGCCACCCCCTAATATGACGGCTCCAGTGAAGACAAAAGTGATTCGGCCCAAACTGTCAGAGGGAAAGGCGTTTGATGCCGCCGCCGTAGAAGCCCCAATCGCCACAGTAGAGAGTAATTTGCATTTAGTCATATTATTGGCCCACTTTAGACTAGCGGATAAGAAGGTTGTTTTTTCAATCTTTGGTTGAAGATCGGCAATTTCGCGGGTGACCCGGTTCATTTCGCTTGTCCTACCTAGATTAGCCATTTGAATACTCATGAGTACCTTTTTTTTGAAAGTGGTTGTTCGATTAATAGCTATCTGGTAATATTAATTTTTTGTAAAGAGGTTTCTTATGAGAGCCGTAGGTGTAGTTGCAGCCCCAGATGGATATCAATTTGGGCGATTTGAATATGAAGTCGACGCCAAGTCAAATGAATCTGTTGGCGTTCGAATTTCTTTTGTGAGAGAAAAAAATCGCCGAAATTCCATTACAGGAATTGTTTTGACGCCGACAAGCGGAGAGTTAAAAGGAACCTTCACATTCACTCCCTTTGTTCCTTGCTTGCCGGAGGCGCTCCAGGCCATCAACTATCTTCGTGTCACATTTGCAAGCCCGATCACTTTCTCCTCTGAGCATGCAAAAATAGACTAATGGCGATAAGCGGTACAGGCGATTTCGATGCGCACATCCATCGGGAGCTTGCCCGCCTGAATCGTTGCGCGGGCAGGCAGCCTATCTCCCTGGAAACGTTTTGCGTAAGCCTTATTCATCGCCTGAAAGTCATTTAAATCTTTTAAAAACACATCCGTTTTTACGACATGTTCTAGGGTCAG
>DATIHQ010000046.1:0-3806 GCA_035480535.1 Chlamydiales bacterium | reverse complement strand
AAGCTTGTACAAAGACCAAATCGTCGGGGTTGTTGGCGGGGGAGATGCGGCTGTTCTTGAAGCGCTCTATCTTTCCAATATCGCCAAAGAAGTGCATGTGTTTGTCCGCAAAGATACACTCAGAGCCTTTGAAGAAAAACGGATTGAGACGCTTCTCGATAAGCCAAATGTTACGATGCACTACAACACTGTGGTGAAAGAAGTAGTCGGAGATGAGAAAAAAGTGACTCATGTGATGCTCCAAAATGGAGAAAAAGAGCCGCAATCATTCTCATTAGATGGACTTTTTCTAGCCATTGGATCAAAACCCAATTCCACTCTTTTTCAAAATGTCTTGAAGATGGATGAAAAGGGATACATTCGCCTAATGAAAGATCAACAAACTTCCATCGAGGGGGTTTACGCGATTGGAGATATTGTCGATCCCGTTTATAAACAGGCCATTTCTGCTGCGGGAGATGGGGCGAAGGCCGCTCTGCAAGCACAGCAATTTGTCTCTGATCGGATGAATGGATTGATCGCCAAAAAGAAACAAGCGCCTCAGCAAAAAGAGACCTTTACGGCCCAAGTGATTGAAATTCTCTCGCGGGAACAATTTGAAGCGGAATTAAAGAGTGAAATTCCAATCGTGGTCGATTTCTATGCGAGCTGGTGCGGTCCTTGCAAGAGAATTTCTCCCATCATCGAGTCTTCTGCTTCTAAGCTAAGCGGGAAAGTGAAGTTTCTCAAGGTGAATGTCGATAAGGTTCTCGAATTGAGCAAGACCTATGATATTCGGTCGATGCCTACAGTATTGGTTATCGATTCTACGGGCACAGTGGTAGAGCGCAAAGTGGGAACGGAGCAGATTGTTCACTTGCTGAAGCAGCTTCGCGATGAACAGGGTGCTCAATAAAGAGGCGTTGGAAGACAGGGCCGAATTCTGCCTGAATCCACCCTCTCATATTCTTGTCGCATCCAAAGAAAGTTTGATCCTTGCAGCAGCAAACAGATCGGATCCGCAGTTCGCGCGAGTCAAAAATGTTTCTCCGATTTACAAATTGAGCAATGATTTTATGGCGGCCGTTATGAATGCAAAATTCATAAGGGGTATTGCCGGCATGAAAACGGGAAATGATCGCAAAGGGCCACTTCGATTTTTGAAAGATCGACTCTCCTTCCAAAAATGATAGGGAAGTGTCGCTCAAGTAATCGATGATGCTGGGAAAAATATCCATCTGCGAAACAATTTCTTTTTTCTCAGCTGTTCGCTCTCCTTTCCCAAATTTAAAATAAATGGGGACATTCGTTTGTTCATGGATCAAGTGGGAACCGTGAAATAGATGCCCATGTTCGTAAAATTCTTCTCCATGATCGCCTGCGACGACCACAATCGCCTCTTCTTTTCGAGGAATGTTATTTAAAAAATTCCCAAAAAGCTCATCGATGTAATGTACGGAATTGCGATAGCGGTTTTTGATCGGTTCCATATCTCGTTTTGAATTAAACGCCCTCACATAGGCAAATTCTGTAGCGATTGGAGTGAACTTAGGCATTTGATTTTTGGGCCATTTATAATCAAAATGGGTCGAATCCCAAAAAACAATGAACACTTGACCTTCCGCAAGGGAAGGATTTTGAGAGAGATCTTTTTGAAGATGGTCAATGGCTGCCGCATCTGTATCTGCGGCAGAGATGGGTGGAATATGATGGAAGGCTTGATATGAATCGAGAAGCTGATGATCTTTGCCAAATAACAATTCATCCATTCCGTAGTAGCCGAGCTGTGCCGAGGTGTAGACTCGGATTTGATAGCCCCACTGTTTTAAAAGATTTAAAGCGGGGCTCCCCATTTCCCATCCCAGTTTCTGATAGCGGTTCCAAAAATAGGGGAATTGGGAATGGAAGATAGAAAACCAGGAAATATTGGTCCCGTTGCCATTCGAGAGAGCCATCTTGTAGTGGATGTTCTCTTTTTTAAAGGCATCGAGATGAGGCGCTATGGCTGTAGTGACGAAATCCTCCCGGAGGCTCTCCACGATAAAAATGTAAATATTGGGCTTTTTCGCAAGAGCAACTCGATTTTTGGCAATCTCGGCTGCGATGGCAATTTCATGTTCGGGGATAAAAGAGGGACCATTTAAAGGAATGCGGATCGTTTGAGGGGGAAGGAACGTAAATTTCCAGGGGAGCGCTTGGATAAATGCCGTGTAGGTGTTGGGATGGATCATTTTCGAGGCGGAGAGATCCCAAAGAAAAAGGGCTGCTGGCAAGCTGAGAAAGAGGATGAGGAACGATCCCAACTTAAAATAGAGAGGTTTCTTTTCCACAGCATATTCAGTCGTTTTGTAAATGCCGATTCCAATTAAAGGAACCGCTGCAATGGCCCCAAATAGGATGGCCCAAACCCAAAAGGGAACGCCGGAGGCATCGAGAAGATAGTAGAACTGGTCAGCCGTTTCTTGAAGGACGAAGATGAAAAAGGTTTCGTAAATGGAGAGATCTAAAATTCGATCGGTCGCAAAATCGAAAATATGGAACAAGAGACAAATGAAAGTGGCTCCGATAAAGATCAAAAGCCAAAATCTTCCCAAGAAACGCTCCACAACAGCAGCGGCAAAGGCGAATAGAGACACCTCCAAAACGGCCTGACCTACTGCGTAGAGCCAGAAGAAAGGTCTCGAACCGCTTAAATTTTCTCGGATGAGAATGCTATTTGTGGAGATCAGAATCAGGAAGATGAGAAAGAGTCCAAAATAGATATAATTGACTTTGATCTTCGACGAATCGTCCATATCCCTTTTCTTATCTCGTTCTCATTTTTTAGACAACTTGTTAAACTCGCGTTTATGAAATGGATCCATGATTTTCAGCTGTTTTTATTTGATTTTGACGGATTGCTCGTCAATACGGAGCACTTGCATCTTCAGGCTTACGTCAATATGCTGGCCAAGCGGGGCCTTAAACTCGATTGGAGCCTAGCTCAATTTTGTGAAGTGGCGCAGCTCAATTCAACGGCTCTAAGAGAGGCTCTCTATGCCCAATTTCCCGATCTGGAGCCCAACTGGAAAATCCTTTACGAAGAAAAAAAACAGGCTTATCTAGACCTCCTCACATCGGGCAAAGTGGAATTAATGCCCGGCGCCGCTCAAATCTTAAAGGAAGTACAAAACGCGAATATTCGGCGCTGCATCGTGACGAATTCCCTGCTTGAGCATACGAAGCTCCTCCGGGCTAAGATACCCATTTTGCAGACGATTCCCCATTGGATCACGCGGGAGGATTACGAGAAGGCAAAGCCCGATCCGGAGAGTTATCTGCGGGCAATCCAGCTACATTCCCGCCCTGGCGACAAGATCATTGGGTTTGAGGATTCGATTCGAGGGCTGAAGGCCCTTCGCCAAACGCCAGCGCTCCCAGTCCTCATCTGCCCATCGCATCACCCACTGCTAGAGTTGGCAATGGGAGAGGGGCTTATCCACTACGAGTCCTTGGAGCACATTCCTAAGGATAAGTTGGTGTAATACGAGCCCGAGCCCGAGCCCGCGTGCGAGCCCGAAATTATCCTGAAATCAAGTAAGACTTAATTACTCGTCGTCCAAAATCGGGCTCGGGCTCGCACGCGGGCTCGGGCTCGTTTAATAATTGACGTGCATGAGGAAGAGGGCGTGGGGAGGGACGGCGGCGCCGGCGGCTTTGCGGTCGCGCGCGGCGAAGATTTGCGGCAGGTGGCTGAGGGGCGTTTTGTTGGAGGCGATGTCTAGGAGGGTCCCTGTAATGTTGCGCACCATCTTGTAGAGAAAGCCGTTTCCTTCAAATTCTAGGCG
>DATIHQ010000045.1:0-6916 GCA_035480535.1 Chlamydiales bacterium | reverse complement strand
ATTCGTATTACGTCTCAAGCCATAAGCCTATTGTGAATCTGCCTCTTCATGCTACAATGGGCGGTATGGAATTGCGTGAGTGGGCGGAGAGGATCCTTTCAGCAGATACGCTGGAGGAAAAGCTCTTTTGCCCCGAGTTGTTGACCGACGACGCCCCCGGCGCTCCCCTCTTTTTCAATGAACCCGTGCGCCCCGCTGGAATGGGATTCAATAGGCGGACGAAAGAGGAAAAACTCCCCCCTTTCCATGAACATGGAAGGGAAGAAAATCGCGCCGTCTGCCTCCATCGTTTTGCCGGCCATGAATTACTAGCCGTCGAAATCATGGCGCATGCCTTGACTGCCTTCCCCAATGCTCCCAAAGCGTTCCGCAAAGGAGTCGCCCATACCTTGCAAGAAGAACAAGGCCACGTCCGCCTTTATATTAATAGGATGGAGGCGATGGGCTTGAGGTTTGGCGATTTGCCTCTCTATCGCCACTTTTGGAATCATGTGCCCGATCTCACCTCCCCTATTCGCTACGTGAGCGCAATGAGCCTCACCTTTGAAATGGCCAATCTCGATTTCGCCCCCCTGTATGGCAAATCATTCACCCATTTTGGCGATGACCAAAGCGCTGCCCTCATGGCCCAAATCCTCAAGGATGAAATCCACCACGTCTCTTTCGGCTGGCGCTGGCTCAATCGCCTCAAATCCACCCCCGATCCCTGGGACGCCTGGACAACTAGCCTCTCCACCAAACTCAACCCCAAACGGGCGAAGGGATTTGTCCTCCACGAAGAACCTCGCCTCCTCGCCGGCATTCCGCAAGAGTGGATCGATCGTTTGACTAGATTTTAATTAAAACATCATGCATTCTTGTTCTTTTAAATGGAGCTTTATCATGTCAGGAGCAGCTTCTTCTGTGAGCGGAACCAATTCCAATGCAATGTCATTTGAGGAATGGCGGCGGCGCAATGATCCATGCAGCCCCGAATGTGATCCCGCTGTTCGAATGAATTTTATAGTAAGAGCTCTTCTGCCCTTTTTGAGTTCCGATCAACCTACGCCAATTATGATTCCTGGCATGGGATGGGGAACTGCCCGGCTGAGTCAAGACGGAACAAAGGTTATTTTTCTTCTTGGACAAGAATCGCAAGCACCTGCAGCTGGTGAAAATCCAGAAGCTGCGCCCGATCAGCCCCCACCATCTGAGAGCCCAGATCTGACTCTATTTATGAGTCCAACTCCAGCCCAGCCAACAACAACTCTTCTTCCCCAAGCCTCTACTGCAAGGAAAACGGCTCGATGCTGCAGATGGCCTTGGAGCTAGATCTCAATTGTTTTGGCGAGTTTGTCGATCTTTTCTGGCTCGGAGAATTCTTTAGTGAGCGAATTGGTTTCTTTTAGCTTGCGAGCTGTGACGAGAACGCGCGTTTCAAAGGAAGCGACGCTTTGATTATAGGCCTCGACCGCGGTGTTGAGGTTTTTCCCCACTTTATTCCAATGGTCGCAGACAGTGCCTACCCGTTCATAGAGCTCTTGGCCCAGGCGGGCGATTTCCCGCGCTGATTTAGAAAGCCCTTCCTGCTTCCAGCTAAAGGCCACCGCGCGGAGAATAGCGATAAGCGTGGTGGGAGTGGCGAAGACAATATTTTGATCGGCTCCCACTTCAATGAGAGTGGGATCGGCTTGCAAGGCGGCGCTAAAAAAGGCCTCTGCGGGGAGAAAGAGAATCACAAACTCAGGGGCGCATTCAAACTGTTTCCAATATTCTTTGGCCGATAGATCTTTTACATGTTTGCGCAGCGATGCGGCATGATCTTGCAATTTCTTCTTCCGGAGCAGATCATCTCCGGCATCCGATGCATCGAGATAGGCGTTGAGAGGGGTTTTTGCATCGACGGCAATGTGGCGCTGCCCAGGAAGACGGACGACGAGATCGGGCCGCCAGGTTTTCCCTTCCGCTTCCACACTTTTTTGCTCAAAGAAATCGCAGTTGTTGAGCATCCCCGCCAGCTCCACGACGCGGCGCAGGTGCATCTCTCCCCACGATCCGCGCATTTGGGGCGCTCGCAGTGCTTGAACAAGATGGGCGGTTTCTTTCCGAAGATCCTTTTCAGAGGCGAGCATTCCCTCAATCTGCTGCGAAAGAGAGACATACGCCCCTTCCCGTTTTTTTTCCAATTCCCGCTGCTGCAGATCGATCTGCTTGAGCGTGGCGTCAATCGACTTTTGCCGTTGTTCGAGATCGCTCTTTGCCCCTTCCTGAAACTTTTCTAAAGAGGTTTTCGCCAGATCGAGAAAGGAGCGGCTGCTCTTTTCCATCACCTCAAAAGAGAGCGCTTTGAAACCCTCTTGCATCCCCTTTTGGGCCTCATCCACCTTTTTCTGCATCCAGAACCAAAGGCCGATAAATCCCGCAAGCAACCCGGCAAAACCCAGCAGAATCATGGTCGAACCAGGGGGAAAAATTGCGATTCTTCGGGCGACTCCATCTCTTCGATCGGAATCCCTCTTTCCTTTGCGAAATCGATCTCTCTTCGCACGCCCTTCGATAACTCCCAGCCCGCCATCTTCAATACCAACAACCGCCGGCAGATGGCCAAAATGGTTAAATCGAACTGCATCCAATGTTCGCCTGGAATGTCCTGCTTTATCTCCATGAGAATTTCATTGTGGGTCAGAGGAGAAAAGATATGGCGCCCCTGCGCGGAAAGCATTGCTGCTACATAGTGAGCGGCAGCGCATCGCTTCTTTTGCACCATCGGATCGATATGCCTAAAGGGACACGCCAGGTAAATCAATTCAATTTTTTTCATGATTGTAGAGTATACAAAAAATCGCTATATTGTCCCGAAATTTAAAGGTTCGCTATGATGTGGAAGATCGTTGTTTTACTCGCTATCGCTGTCGGAGGACAGGCTTCTATGAAAGAACGACCGAAAATTGGTGTTTGCGTAGCCGTTGTTCAGGATGGCGCGGTGCTTCTCGGCAAGAGAAAAAACTCTCATGGCGAAGGGGCCTGGTCATTTCCTGGAGGCCACCTGGAATTCGGCGAGTCGATTGAGGAATGCGCCCGAAGAGAGCTGGAAGAAGAGACAAACCTAAAAGCCTCTTCTCTTCGGATAGGCTCTTGGGTCAGCAACATCATGGATGGGACTAAACATTATATCACCTTCATTGTCCATGTGGATCGTTTCGAGGGGGATCTGCAGTTATTAGAACCCGGTAAGTGTGAAGGGTGGGAATGGTTTAAAACCGATCAACTCCCCTCTCCTCTTTTTCCTTCCGTCCACTCTTTATTCTATGAGAAAAAATTGGACCCAACCAATGCTGTTCTTGAAAAACTGCTCGACTTCTACCACCAGCGCGACTGGGAACAATTCCACTCCCCTAAAAATGTCGTCATGGATCTTGCGGCAGAAGTGGGAGAGCTCGTCGACCCCTTTCGCTGGCTGACGGAAGAGCAAAGCTATCATCTGGATGAGAAAACCTTAGCCCAGGTGCGCGACGAGATCGGCGATGTGTTCAAAGCGATTCTCTACCTGTCCCACAAATTGGGGATTGATCCAGTGGAAGCGACCTATGAAAAAATCAAAAAAATGGATCGCAAATATCCGGCTACTGCCTGCCGAGGTAAAGCTGGTAAATATACTGCTTATGAATAAGCTCAAGTTGCATTTTACTCAGAGTAAAAATCTTTCCTGAACTTTCACAGAGTCTTTCAATGGTGGAATCTTCTATCCCTTTTTTGAGACGATCCGATACAACTGCCATACGCTCAGAAATATCAGGACCTATGAGGGCGGGCGGAGGAGGAGAATCCATCCAGATAGCTTTTTGATCGTACAGCTTTTTTCCAGCTTGGATGTCTTCGAAGATTTGTTCCAGATCGGCATTCTCTCTTAAGTTGATCTTGAACGGCATTTTGCGCTCGAGGCTCTCTATATAAGTCTGAAAAAATCGCATTCTTTCGCGCAGAATAATGAACAGATCCTCATTCACACCGGTGGTGATCTTTAAATGATTAAAACTTTCTGCTTGGGTCAAGCCGCAAAGGGTTTCAACTGGGCGCAATCGATCCAGAATTTCTACTTGCAAGTCCTTTATACTTTTCCGGTAAGTAACACAATGTCTGCGGTTGTCCTCTTTGTTACGTATTCTGCGAGTGGTTTGTGAAGAACTGTTTGAAACAGAAATCATATTAATCCAGCGAATTAGTAAATATAATATTATAATATACTAACGTAATGAAATCAACATAAATATTATTTTAATTTTCTTCGAAATCGTCGGGGTCGGGCTCGAAATCTTCGAGGGTTTTGGATTTCTTGCCGGCGATGAGGCGAATGATCGAGAGGATGAGAGCGAGGAGGATGTAGCTCCAAGAAGCCAAAGCGAGGATCAGGGCGAAGAAATAGAGGATCCCATAGAGGACGAAGATGGCGAAGACGACCGATAGAAAGGCGAGGTGGAAGGAGGGGATTTTAAAGTGGAGCACCTTGAGGCTTGGAAACTTAAGGCGGCAAACCATGAGGTAGCCAATGACGATCATGACGCAGGTGAGAGCGATGGCGCGGTCATCTTTAGAAAGATCGATCCACTGCCGGACAATGGGGGAAAGAAAGAGAAGGTTGGCGGAAACGGCAGCCGCAGCGGCGGCGGGGATGGGAAGCCCTGTAAAGTGTTTTTTTTGATCGGCGGCCAGTTCGGCATTTCCCTTTGCCTCATGCGTTTTTATATTGAAGCGGACCAGGCGGAGCACGCCGCAAAGAGAGTAGATCATCGCGCCCGTTGCGCTGAGAAAAGAAAAGAAAGTTCCCTGTTCCAGGGAGAGAGTTTTAAGCATGAGTACAGAGGGCGCCACCCCAAAAGAAATGGCGTCGGCGAGCGTGTCGAAGACAAAGCCAAATTCACTCTCAGCATGGATGGCCCGCGCCAAGGCCCCATCGACAAAGTCAGCGAGGGCGGCCACCATGAGGAGAAAAGCAGAAGTCTGAACGACCTCGTAATCGCCGCTGCCTGGCTCGAGCATATTGATCTTGAAAATCACAAAAAGGCCACACGCCAAAGCAAAAGCTGTAATAATATTTGGAACTAGGTAAACTCTCTTCATAAACCTGATGATATCAGAGAGTTGGTCCCCGATCAAATCCGATCGTATGGGAACAAAAAATTTTTCTGGACAGGAAAGTCCAAACTACAATATATAGTGTGTATAAGGCACTATGATCTACTAGATCTAGTAGAGGCAGCCAAAAACCAATGAAAAATTTATAATCCTGTGGGCGAGCTATGAAAAGACAACCAAACCACGATACGACTACCTCATTTCTTGAAGAAACTGTCCCCGCTAAATCGGGAGGATCGAAGAAAAGCGCTGCCATCAAAGAGGCGCAATATACAGTAGTGAAGCGAAACGGCATGCTCGTCCCCTTCCGCCGGGAACGAATTCTAAAGGCCATCGAGGCGGCCTTCCGCGATACGAAAAAAGCTCCGGCTCCAGCTCTTTTAGATGAAGAACTGAATCAAACGATCGGCCAAATGACCGATCTAGTTGTGAAACAACTCCTTACGCTTGCCTCAAAGGGCGCTTGCCTCACCGTCGAAGGAATCCAAGACGTCGTCGAAGTGACCCTCATGAAAAATGGGCATCACGACGTAGCCCGCGACTACATCATCTACCGCGACAGCCGAAAAATCCAACGGGAAGGCTCCGTTCTCACCCTAAAAATCTATCGCCGCGACAAAACCACTCCGGCCCGCTTCAACCCGATGAAAATCGCTTCTTCCATTGAACGGGCATTCCGCAGAGGCCGAAAGATCGAAGAGCCGACGCCAGATGAAGTGATCGCCGCCGTCAATCTCCTGACCCAAAAAATCGTAGGGGAGATGAGCGATCTCTCGACCAAAGGAGATGTCCTCTACATCGATATGATTGAGGATCGGATCGAGCGGGAGCTGATGAGTGAAAAATACTTCGATGTAGCGAAACATTACATCCTCTATCGCGCTGAGAAGGCGAAGCGGGAAGAGCAGCCTCCCTCAACGGCTATGGATGAAAACGCCCCTGTGCGGCAATTTGAAATTGCCACTTCCGATAGCGGCAAAATGGTCCTCACCGAAGTGATGCTGCGCAGCAAGCTCGGCTATGCCTGCCGCGGCCTGGAAAAGCTCGTTTTTCTCGATGAACTCCTCGAATCGGCCATCGCCCAATATTATGTCGGCATGAAAGAGCAAGAGGTGGATCTGGCCAATATCTTCGCCGCCAAGTCAAAGATCGAGAAAGAGCCCGCCTACTCTCAAGTCGCCTCGCGCCTTCTCCTCGATGTTCTCTACCGAGAAACAGTGGGCCTCCCCGCATCTGATTCCACGCTTCCCAAAGCGCACCGGCAATACTTCAAAAAATACATCAAAGAGGCGATCTCCTATGAGCGCGTCTCGCCCAAACTGCTCGATTTCGATCTCGACGAGCTGGGCGCCGCCATGCATCTCTCCCGCGATGATCTCTTTTCTTATCTCGGCCTGCAAACTCTCTATGACCGCTACTTTATCCATCATGAGCAGCGCCGCCTCGAAACGCCCCAGATTTTCTGGATGCGCGTCTCCATGGGCCTCGCTCTCTTAGAAGGAGATCAGAAAAACAAACGGGCCATAGAATTCTATAATGTTCTCTCCCAATTCTATTTCACTTCCAGCACGCCTACCCTCTTTAATTCGGGCACGCTCCATTCACAGCTCAGTTCCTGCTATCTCTCCACTGTCATGGACGACCTCCATCACATTTTTAAAGTCGTCGCCGACGACGCCCAGCTCTCCAAATGGGCTGGCGGTATTGGCAATGACTGGACGAACGTCCGCGCCACCGGCGCCCGCATTAAAGGGACCAATGGCCAATCGCAAGGCGTCATCCCCTTCCTCAAAGTCGCTAACGA
>DATIHQ010000044.1:0-32586 GCA_035480535.1 Chlamydiales bacterium | reverse complement strand
CGGCCGTCCTGCTTCGCCGCGAGATGATTTTGGCGATTGCGGGGGCGATTTTTGTAGCGGAGGCGCTTTCGGTGATTTTTCAAGTGTTGAGTTATCGCTATCGGAACAAGAAGCGGATTTTTCTCTGTGCGCCGCTCCACCACCATTTTGAATACAAGGGATGGCCGGAGACGAAGGTGGTGATTCGTTTCTGGATCATTAGCCTCCTTTTTGCAATAATCGCCATCGCCTCCCTGAAACTCCAATAAAAAGAAAAATAACATGATATTAGGATAGTCAGGATAAAAAAATATGAAAGAATAGAAAAATCTCTTTTTTTTGTTCCTCCATCCTGACCATCCTAATATCATGTTATAAAAAAATAAATGGGCCTGATGAAAGCATTGGTGATTGGGTATGGGATTAGCGGGAGGGCGGCGGCGGCTTTTTTGAGGAGCCGTGGACGTGAGGTCGTCGCTGTCGATCGAAAGGCGATGGAAGGAGTTGAGATTGATCGAGATGATTTTCCATTAGATGGCTTTAGTCAGGTCATTCTTTCTCCCGGTGTTCCCCCGAGCCATCCGATTGTCCGAAGGGCTGCTGCTGCGGGGATTGAGGTTATTGGGGAAATTGAGCTGGCGTTTAGATCTATTCGGAACCGGTGTGTAGGGATTACCGGCTCCAATGGAAAGACGACGACGGTGTTGCTGATCGCCCATTGTTTGAGGGCGGCGGGGAAGAAGGCAAGGGCTTTAGGGAATGTGGGGGAGAGCCTTTGCGGTTACTTGTTGGAGGCTGATCCAGAGGAAATCTTGGTGGTGGAGTTGAGTTCGTTTCAGCTGGAAACATTGGGGACGAAATGTTTGGAGATGGCGGGGATTTTAAATATCACGCCAAATCATTTGGATCGCCACGCGTCGATGGAAGAATATGGAAAAGCGAAGCTGCGGATAGGGGAATGTTTGAAGGCAGGGGGAGAGCTGTGGGTTGCGAGAGAGGTGCGGGACGAATGGGGAGTGGAGAGGGCTCAAGTATTTGAGGAAATTGTTGCGCCGATTGATGCGGCACGGTATATAAAATTGGGTATAAAGAAAAATATTCAGGCCGCAATTCCTTTTTGCACCCATTTTGGCGTGTCCAAAGAGGAGTTTTGGAGTGGATTGGAAACGTTTCGCAAGCCGCCTCATCGAATTGAATGGGTCGCAGATATTGGGGGTACCTCTTATTATAACGACAGTAAATCGTCGAATATTCATTCAGTGATGCATGCAATCGATCTGATGGATGGCCCGATTATTTTGTTGATCGGAGGCGTTCATAAAGGGGCTTCCTATCGCCCTTGGATTTCCTGTTTTCAGGGAAAGGTGAAGAAGATCATTGCCTATGGCGAAGCGGCGGGTAAAATGGAACAAGAATTGGCATCGGCTTTTCCTTTCCAACGAGTAAAAACCTTGCAAGAAGCTGTAACTTGCGCGAAGATGAATGCAAAAGAAAAAGAGGCCGTGCTTCTTTCTCCGGGATGTTCGAGTTATGACCAATTTCGGAACTTCGAACACCGAGGAGAAGAATTTAAGCGCATGGTGAAGGAGATTGAATGAATCGAAAAAATACAATCCTGATTGCGGTGCTGATCAACGCCGGACTTTTAGCCGTCCTCTTGATCGCAGCCTTGACGACTCAGGAAGAAGTGATCACTCCCTCTACTTTGATAGGGGATGCCGTGCCAAAATTAGAGGATAAGCCCCTCTTTGGCGATGCGGCTGATTTAGCGATGCGCCAACCCTTAGCTGTGACGCCCCAAAATGAAATCATCCTTCCCAACTTCAAAGAACTCACCCCGCAGGGGCAAATCGCAACGCCAGCTCTTACTGAAGCGGCCGCCATTCCGAATGCAAATGAAGTGTTGGTGCATAAACTCCCTCCCTTAGTTCCCGAGGCGGCGCCTGTTGCAGCCGCAGCTCCTGCTGCTCAGCCGCCCTTTTGCGAAGTGGTCGTGAAAAAAGGGGAAAGCTTGGAGAAAATCGCCAAGGCACATCATACGAGTGTAGATGAAATCATAAAAGTAAACCACTTGCTCAACACTTTTTTGCGCATTGGACAAGTTTTAAAGATTCCCACTGAAAAATCATTGGCCTCTCAGCCAAAACCTAAACCCGCGACCGTTGCAAAAGAGACTTTTGGACCTGAATATTATACGGTGAAAGTAGGGGATAATCCTTGGACGATTGCGATGAAGCATCACATTAAAGTTGAGGAACTTCTGCGATTGAATAGCCTCAATGAAGAGCGCGCTCGAAAATTAAAGCCAGGCGACCGCCTCCGGACAAGGTAACTTTTGTGACGCGGGCGTCCCTTTGGCTCATTATTTCGGTGTCGTTGCTTTTTTCCATCGGGCTTCTGATGGTGTTCAACACGACGGCGGCCGAGATCATCGACCGCTCGCTGGATGTGAGCACTCACACGGCGCTCTTGAAACAGATGATTTACGGCGTTGTGGGCATTCTCTGTGGAATGGTCGCCTATAGATGGGGCTATGAATCGATCATCCGCTGGAGTGGCCCTCTTTTAATCGGGGGAATTTTCCTCTTGCTTCTTCTCCTCATTCCCGGAGTGGGATCGACGATCAATGGGGCGAGGCGCTGGCTTGTTTTTTTTGGCTATTCCCTTCAACCCTCCGAATGCATTAAGATCTTAATTCCTGCAGTGTACATTCGGTGGGTTTTGCAGCAAGAAAAGCCAATACAGTTGATTCCTTTCTTAAAGATTCTCGGATGGCTTTCCATTCCAATCGCCCTGATTTTAATTGAGCCCGACAATGGGACAACCGCGATCATCGTAGCTCTTTTAATCGTCCTTTTTTTCCTCACCCGCATCCGATTGGTTTATTGGGCCATTCCTCTTTTAACATTGGTCGGCTTGGGATCCGTCCTTGCTTTTCAAATGCCTCATGTGAAGAATCGTTTAGAAATTTATTTTCACCCCGAGCTCGATCTGAAGGGAAAAGGGCATCAGCCTCACCAGGCGAAAATCGCAGCGGGCTCCGGTAAGCTTTTGGGGAGAGGCCTCGGTGAAAGTTTGCAAAAACTCAATTATTTGCCCGAGGCAAGAAGCGACTACATCGCCGCTATCTATGCGGAGGAAACTGGATTTATCGGAGTTTTGGCCCTGATTGCTCTTTATCTTATTTTTTCCTATGCGGGATTTGTCGTTGCCATTCGAACCGTCGATCCTGCGGCCTTTCTATTCGCGGCCATCTTAACCTTTCTCATCTCGCTGCAAGCTTTTTTAAATTTAGGAATTGTCTCTGGATTATTGCCCAGCAAAGGGATGACCCTGCCCTTCTTTTCGCAGGGAGGCACTTCGTTGATGGTCAACATCGCCATTTTATTTATCCTCCTCGATATTTCCCGTAAATCCAAACGAGAAATCTATGAGACTTAGAATTTTGATTGCAGCAGGGGGAACGGGGGGGCATTTATTTCCCGCGCAGCAGCTTTGCGAATTGCTGTTAAAAGAGGGGGATTGCGATCTCTTTTTTGCCGGCTATAAGCTGCAGGATAGCCCATTTTTCAAGAGAGAGAAAATTCCATTTCAGGAGATCGCCTCGGCGCCGGTGAAGGAAATCTTTCCCTTCCTAAAAGCGGTTTGGAAAGGATTTTGGCAAAGCGTTGCCTTAATTCGCCGCTTTAAGCCAGATGTGGTGGTGGGATTTGGCAGCTATCATAGTTTTCCTCTTCTTTTGGCGGCGGCTCTCTTGCGAAAAAAAATGGTTCTTTTCGAGGCGAATTGCATTTTGGGAAAAGTAAACCGTCTTTTCATTCCTGCAGCGGAAAAAATTGCCTGCCAATTTCCCATCGAAAATCGAAAAAGCGTTTTGGTTCCTTTTTTGCCCTGGATGAAGAGAAGGGCTTGGGAAGCAGAAGAGGCGCGCCAAGCGTATGGGCTAAATGTCTCTCGATTCACGATTCTGGTTTTCGGGGGCTCGCAGGGAGCTGCGTTCCTCAATCGGGAATTTCCGAAAGCCGCTGCGCTTTTGCAGCAGAAGGGATATGACTTTCAGGTGGTGCATTTCACGGGAATTGGGGGAAAGGCGGAGTATTCTAGTTCTGCAGCCGTGAAAGAATTTGAGAAAGAAATGCCGCAAGCGTATGCCGCGGCTGATCTTGTGGTTTGCAGATCGGGCGCAGGGACAATGGCAGAGCTCATCCGCTTTCAAAAACCGGCGCTTTTAATCCCCTATCCTTACGCGGCGGAGGATCATCAGAAGATCAATGGGCAGTTTTTGGCACAAAAAATAGGCGGGGGGAGACTCTTGATCCAATCGGAGGCATCGGCAGAGAAGATGGCCGAGGAGCTGGAAATTCTTTGGAAAGAAAAAGCAAACTATGTGGAAGCTCTGAGAAAAGCGCTGTTGCATGAACCGGCAAAGATCGATTTTGGCGCTCTCATAAAAAGTGTAGGAAAGAGATGAAGTACCATTTGATTGGACTTGGCGGCATTGGAATGAGCGCTTTAGCGCGCATCCTCATTCAAAAAGGGCATCAAGTGCAGGGGAGCGACGCGGCGCTGAGTCCTCTGCTCACGGAGCTGCAAAGTGAGGGAATTTCGATCCAAGTGGGGCATCAGGCAGAAGCGATCCATCCAGGGACGACAGTTGTCTATAGCAGCGCTGTAAAAGATTCGAATGTAGAGGTTGTGAGAGCCAAAGAGCTGAAACTTCCTCTCCTCCATCGCTCCGATCTTTTAGATCAGCTGATGAAAGGAAAGAAAAACCTTCTCGTCACAGGTACGCATGGGAAGACCACGACAACGGCTCTTTTAACCGCTGTATTTTTAGAGGCGAATCTAGACCCTTCTTTTGTGATCGGGGGCATCCTCAACTCGCTGAAAACAAATGGAAAAGCGGGAAATGGGGGCTATTTCATCGCCGAGGCAGATGAGAGCGATGGCTCCTTCTTAAAAACTGTTCCCTTTGGCGCGATTGTCACCAATTTAGAAAATGATCACCTCGATTATTGGGGTTCTGAAGAGAAACTCGACGGGGCCTTTCAGCAGTTTTTTGGATTAGCAAAAGACTCAAAGAACCTCTTTTGGTGTGGAGATGATGCGCGTCTTTCTAAATTGCAGCCGAAAGGAATTTCTTACGGCTTTTCAGAAAAAGCGCAGTTGAGGATCACTTCCTTTCATCAAACGGAACAGGGGATTTGTTTTGATTTGAATGAACATACAGACATTGCACTCTCCCTTTTGGGGAGGCACAATGCCCTCAATGGGGCGGCCGTGTTTGGACTCGCCCTCAGTTTAAATATTCCTGAAGAGGCCATTCGAAGAGCCTTTGCCAAATTTTCGGGTACTCAGCGGCGCCTGGAGAAAAAGGGGGAGGCGCATAAGGTCGCTCTCTACGACGATTATGGACACCACCCCACTGAAATCGCAGCTACGCTGCAGGCGCTTCGGGACCATGTGAGAGAAAGGCGCCTCGTCGCCGTGTTTCAACCCCATCGCTTCACCCGAGTTCGGGATCTATTCGAAGAATATCTCCACTGCTTTAGCCAGGCAGATGAAGTGGTGTTAACTGACATCTATAGCGCGGGGGAGGCTCCGATCGAGGGGATCACGAGCGCGGCGCTTTATACAAAGATGAGAGAGAAACTCGGCGCGCGGCTCCATTTTTTCCCGCGGCAGCATCTTGAAGCGGGGGTCGCTCAAATTTTAAAGCCGCTCGATGTGGTTCTCACCATCGGTGCAGGCGATGTCACTCGCGCGGGAGAGCCGATTCTTAAACAATATGCGGAGCGGGCGCCAAAAATTGCAGTGGGTGTCATTTGCGGCGGCACTTCGGCAGAACACCCCGTATCGCTGATGTCCACTCGCCAAATCACCCAAGCCATGGACCCTTCTGTTTATGAAATTAAACTCTTTGGGATCACCAAAGAAGGGGATTGGCTGGCAGGTTCCGATGTCATTGAAAAACTAGAAAATAAAATACGCCTTAACGGAACTCGGTTAACCCCCGATATCCTCCAAGAGCTATTGAAATGCGATGTCTTTCTCCCCGTGCTTCACGGCCCGCAAGGAGAAGATGGGATGATTCCGGGGCTTCTCGATACCTTGCAGATTCCCTATGCGGGCTGCGATTATCGCTCGGGGGCCATTTGCATGCAGAAAAGCTGGGCAAAACAAATTGCCCTCTTGCACAACGTGCCCACCCCTCCCTATTTTGAAATGGACATCGTTTCCTATCGGAAAGATCCCAGTCAGCTGTTAAGGAAGATTGAAAAAGAGCTTTCCTATCCCGTTTGGATCAAACCGGTGCATCTCGGTTCCAGTATCGGCGTCTACCGGGTCAATTCCTCCCAGGAAGCCTCTAAACGGGCAGAGGATGCCTTTTATTACGACGACGTCGTCATTGTAGAGAAGCATATCGAAGGGAGGCAGATTGAATTTGCTATCCTGGGAAATGAGTACATTCGAACGGCGCTGCCCCTTGAAATTTTGGTGAAGGGAGAATTCCATGATTATGAATCGAAATATGGGGCCAATGCCTCGCCTGTTTTGATTCCCCCCTCGATTCCCGAACTCGACCAAAAGCTGGGCAAAGAACTCGCGGAAAAAGTCTATCGAATCCTTGGCTGCAAGGGACTCGCTCGGGTCGACTTCTTTTTTGATCGAAAAGGGCACTTTTGGTTCAATGAGATCAATCCCTTCCCTGGATTTACGCCTACCAGCGCATTCCCTCAAATGTGGGAAGCGAGCGGCGTTTCCCGCGGGCAAATCAACGATGAGATGATCGCCCTCGCCATGCAGCGAAGCCGGCGTCTCACAGAAATTCGAGGCCATTGATGGATTCTCCCCAATGGACGATGCGACAAGCCCTCTTTTGCCTCTTTGGCTCAACAGGCTTGACTCTCGCCTTGTCTTTAGGGGCCTATACTCTTTGGTCTCGCCATCACCATCAACAGTTGACTGACCCCAAATACCAAATCGTCGCCATCCTTCAAACGGGGCCCGAAAAAGAAGCATTGAAAACTTCTTATCTAGCCGAACTTCTCAGTCTCTCTTCCGATATTCCTCTCTCTCTTTATGCTTTGGATATCAAAAAGGCAGAGCAAAAGCTTCTAGCATCGCCGCTCATTGCCCAGGCCAAGCTCAAGCGCATTCCCCCGAGTACGCTCTATATCGAGTATGAGGTGCGCAAGCCCATCGCCTGGCTCGCCGACTATTGCAACACTGCGATCGATCGCGACGGGTTTCTATTTCCTGTTACCCCCTTTTTTTCTCCCAAAAAGCTTCCCGAAATTTATCTTGGACTGCCTCCTTTTGGGTCTCTCGAAGATCCATCGGGGCGTAAGGGGGGGCAGTGGCTTACGCCCGTCAAGAACCGTTATTTGAATCTCGCATTGGAGATCTTGCAGTTCTTGGAAGGATCTTCGTGGAAAGAAGGGTTAAGAGTTAAGCGAATCGATGTGTCAAATGCCTTTGCGACAAGTCTAGGCGGGCGGGAGATTGTTTTGTTTACGGAGGAAGAGATCACGTTTAAGCAAAACGACCAGGAAATGGTTTGCGTTTTCCCTAAAATCCTTCGCCTGGCGCCGAAGGAATATACGCAGCAGCTCGGCAATTTCTTTGCCCTGCGCAAGAACATGATCGAAGACTACCGCCGCCAAGTCGCCACAATCCCGGGGAATGGAAGGTTTGCGCCCCGGATCATCGATTTAAGGATTCCTCAGCTGGCCTTCATCGAAAACAATGGCTAGGCGGTTTGGGCGAGCTGGGCCTTGCAGTGGATTACATAAGCTTTGTGGGCTCCAAAAACTGTATCTCGGTTGAGATCGATTTGGTTTTGGTTCACAAATTTGATGAAATCTGGGGAGGTGAGCGCCAGGCCTGCATTCTCAAACTTTCGGCTTGCAAATCGACTGTTTAAAGCAGTCAGTAAGGCATCATAAGTAAAGAAAGACAAGAAGGTCACCAAGACTCCTGCGCCAGTACTGAGTGCAATCCCAATTCCGAAGCCTGTTAAAACAGCGGCAACGAGCGCCACGATATTTTTAATTGTATCCATGAGTCTGGTATGTCGATTTTGTTTGTCGATACAATAGTTGTATAAAGGTACAAGGGGTTGTGTGACGGCGGGGGCTGCTGGGGCTGACATAAAATACCTCATGGGTTGTTGAAAAGGGGAGAAGTATACTCAGAAAGATTTTTTATGCTAGTAAAAAGATTTATCCTTTGAATTGAATCGAGGATTTCCCTATGCTGAGGAACTTTAGGAGAGAACTATGGAAGAATTTGTCGCGTACATCATAAAAAACATGGTGAATCAGCCCGATCAAGTCGATGTCCGTACAATAGAAGGACAAAGCGGCCTCTTGGTCGAAATCCGCGTAGCCCCTGAAGATGTGGGCAAAGTCGTCGGCCGTAAAGGAAATGTGATTCGCTCTCTTCGCACCTTGGCTATGACGATTGGCGCCCGTATGGGACGCCGCATTCATCTCGAAATCATCCAATAAAAGAGGTTCAATGGGCGTCGGTTTACATATTGAGCTGGAAGAAATCGAACATCGGATCATCCTCCGAATCGATGGAAGGCTCGACGCCGCTACCACCCCCATTTTAGAGCGGAAGTTAAACAGTCTCACCGACGAGCACCACAACTACTTGCTCCTCGACTTCTCTCAAATTGATTATTTAAGCAGCGCCGGGATGAGGCTTCTTCTCTCGGCTACCAAAAAATTAAAAGCCAAAAAGGGAGCTTTAATCCTTTTTTCTGTAAGCAGCGAAGTGGATGAAGTCATCAAAATGGCGGGATTCGATAAAATCCTCCACATTTGCGCAACAGAGAAAGAAGCCATCCAATTCCATAAGTGACCAGCATTCGCGCTCGAAGCGCGAGGAGGTTGTGTGAAGCTAATGCTATCGCGGGCGCCAATCCCGCAAAAAGAAAAGATTTTCCCGCAGGGGAAGAAAAAGCGGATTCTCATCATTGCAGGGCCGACGGCTGCTGGGAAAACGCAGATTTCCCTTTCTTTAGCCCAGGCCATTGGGGGAGAAATTATCTCCGCCGATTCGATGCAGGTCTATCGGGGCATGGATATTGGCACAGCGAAGGCTACTCCCGAAGAGCGAGCCCTCATCGCCCATCACCTCATCGATATTTGCGATTTAACCCAGCCATTCAACGTCGCAGAGTTTTTCAAGCACACGCAAGCCTCCTTCCGCGATATCGTCTTTCGAGAGAATGTCCCGATTGTTGTCGGCGGTTCGGGCTTCTACATTCATGCCCTGCTCTACGGCCCTCCCGCAGGTCCCCCCTCAGTTCCTGAAGTGAGAGAGCAGCTCGATCGGCAGATGAAGGAATTGGGCCCAGAAATCCTTTATGAGCGGCTCCAAATGCTCGATCCAAGCTATGCCGCCACGATTTCCGAGCAGGACCGCCATAAAATCATCCGCGCCCTAGAAATCATGGCGCTCTCGGAGAAGCGGGTGAGCGATTTCCCCAAGCCCGACAAGCTCCAAGAGCAGCGGTATGATTTCCGCTGTTGGTTTCTCTACTATCCCCGCGAGCGTCTCTATTCGCGCATTGAAATGCGTTGCGACGAGATGATCCGGAAGGGATTTCTCACCGAGGTCAAAGAGTTGGAAAAAAATGGCCTGCGCCAAAATCCTTCCGCCGCCCAGGCGATTGGCTACCGGCAAGCCCTCGACTATCTTTCCACGGCCCAAACCCCCCAAGACCTCCAGAACTTCATTGCAGAATTCAAGAAAGCTTCTCGTCACTATGCCAAAAGACAATTTACCTGGTTCCGCAAGGAGCCCCTTTTCCGCTGGCTCAATATCGATGAACACCCCCCGGAGAGGATTAAGGAATTGATTCTTCAAGACTTTGAGCAGTGAGACTAGGAGATCGGTAACGGTAACGGGAACGGTAACGTTCACGACTACCAGAGAGGATCGCAGCCAGTAGGCCCTCGTTCCCGTTACCGTTACCGTTCCCGTTACCGGCCCTTTCTTTCCTATTCAGATTTTTTTTTAAACGGAAAAACCTTTTAAGAAAAACTCATTTAGTTTAAATTGCTTCCATACATTCTTCTTTTTTTGGCTAAGGCAATCAATATGACACCTTCTTCTGATCTCCCTTCCGAACTTGAACCCACTGAAGCGCAAGCGGAAATGAGAGATAAAATGAGTCCTCTTTTTAAAGAATTCGCAGATAAACTGGGCTCTCTTCCCACCCCCGAAGAGAAAATCGCCCACGGCTTGTCCTTTATGCGTAGCTCCATCTCGCAAGAGGGAAGCCCCCGGTTTAGAGAATTTTGGGAAGCAAGAAAAATTGTTCTTCCCTTTTTTAAGGAGAATTTAAATCCGGCGATTCGATCTAAACTTTGGAGCGAATATGTCGAGCTGACTGTAGAAGCGAGAAGACTGAAAGAGATTTTAGAAGAGCAAAGCGCTTTTGCAATGGAGCAGATCGATCTAGCGATTCGAGCGCTTGAAAATGAGATTGCGAACTTTGGAGCGTTGCTGGACCAGGCAGGGGAAATCGAGTTTCCCGCAGCTGCGAATACAGTGAGGCAAAAGACAGGTGTCTATAATCAAATTCAGCGAGAGTTGAATTTGCTGAATACTTTAGCTAGCCGACTGAACGGATTGCGCAAAGAAATCATCAAAACCGACATGCGCATTCGCTTTAAATCGAAATTCTTTAAGCGATTGTCCGATCTAGGCGATCATATTTTCCCAAAAAGAAAGGAATTGATCGAAGCGGTCAGTGCCGAATTCGAAAAAGATGTCGAACTATTCATTGCCAATCATTTTAAAGGGGATCAAATCATCGGGGCTCCCTATTATGCCTTGCGCGAAGAGATTAAAGCTCTGCAGGGGATGGCCAAGTTGTTGACTTTGAGCAGCGCCGTTTTCAGCCGCACGCGGCTGAGACTGAGCGAATGCTGGGATAAAGTGAAAGTCCTGGAGAAAGAGCATAAAAAAGAAGTGCTCCAACTGAAACAAGCCTCTTCCGAACAGCGGCAGGGGATCCAGGCGAAAATCGATGAGCTAAAAACTCGCTGTGAAGGGATGGATCTGCGCACTCTCGATCAGGAAATCGATGCCATTCAAAGAGAAATGCGCAACGTCACTCTCCATCGAGACGATGTGTGGGGATTGCGCGACGAACTCGCGAAGCTCCGCGCGCCTCATGTCGAAGCCCGGGAGCAAAAAGCACGCGAATTAGAGCAAGCAGAAAAAGAAAAGCTCCGCTTGAAGAGGGAGAAGATTCTTTCAGTGAAAGAAAGGATCTCGAATTTGCCCAAAGAAGGGGAGAAGATGGAATTGGAGGCTCTCATAGCCGCCTACCAAGAGGTTCAAGATCAGATTGGCGAGTTGGAAGTTTCCAAAATGGAAAAACAGCAGATGGAGCGCTCTCTGCGCGCCATTCGAGATCTGATCGCCGATAAAAAGGAACATTCTCTCCTGAATTTAAGCGATGATGAGAAGAAAATTCTCGAGAATTTAAGACTCGTGCTGCACCAGAAAAAACAACGGCGCCAAGAAATTAAAGAGCAGTTGGAAGCGCATCGAAAAATGCTCGGAGGCTCCACTCTCGACTTTGAGAAAGCGATGCATCTGCAAGAGCTTGTGGAGCAAGAAAAAGAGCGCCTTGAAAAAGCCAACGCCGGCATCGAAGAAATCGAACAGAAGATCGCAGAACTCCAAGACTAGTTGACAAGAGTGCAGCCGATGTGAGAAATTTTCTTTCTTACGTGGAGAAGGGCTATGAGCACTCGACTGGAAGCGATTCGAACCATCGGAAAACGGTCTCGGAAAATCGATGAATCAGAACAGATTAAACACTCTGTTCAGTTTGGAGCTCGAGTTTTCCATCGCCGCCTGATGGAAACCAATTTACCCAAAAAAGTCTTTCAAAATTGGGACGCCGCTGCGGAAGGGAGAGAGAAAATCGACCCCGCTCATGCAGATGCGATTGCCGAAGTGTTAAAAGATTGGGCTCTGAAACATGGCGCGACCCATTATACCCATTGGTTTCAGCCTCTAACCGGCGGCTCCGCAGAAAAGCACGATTCATTCCTCACTTGGTCAGAGCATGGAAATGTGATTGAGCGATTTCGGGGAAAAGATCTATTGAGAGGGGAGCCCGATGCCTCTTCTTTGCCCTCCGGCGGCCTGCGCTCGACCCATCAAGCGCGCGGCTACACCGCCTGGGACCCTATTTCCCCTCCGTTTCTTTGGGAGGGAGGAGATGGGATGACCCTTTGCATTCCCTCTCTATTTTTCTCCTGGAAAGGGGAGTCGCTCGACCATAAAATTCCTCTCCATCGCTCAGAAGAAAAACTCAATGCGGTTGTCCTTCGCCTTCTCCAACGCTGCGGCATTCCAGCGGGAAGGGTCTTCTCAACGCTTGGCGCGGAACAAGAATATTTCGCCATCGATCGCTCCCTCTTTTTGCTGCGGCCTGATCTTTTACTTGCCGGCCGGACTGTCTTTGGAGCCAAGCCCTCAAAAGGACAGGAGCTAGAAGATCACTATTTTGGCTCAGTGAAAGACCGGATCATGGCCTACATGAGAGAATTTGAAGATGCCGCCATCCGTTTGGGGATTCCTGTGAAAACGCGCCACAATGAAGTGGCGCCGGCGCAACATGAAATCGCGCCCCTCTTTGAAAAAGCCTCTGTGGCGGTGGATCACAATCTTTTGCTCATGGAACTCATGCGGCAGATCGCGATCAAGCATGATCTCGCCTGTCTTCTTCATGAAAAGCCCTTTGCGTTGATCAATGGCTCGGGCAAACACAATAATTGGTCTCTCGGCACCGATACGGGATTAAATCTCCTCGATCCCAAGAAAAATAGCCTGATGTTTCTGACGCTCCTCACGGCGATTTTGCGCGCTGTGCATGAACATGCGGCGCTCCTCAGATCGAGCATTGCCTCTGCTGGCAACGATCATCGCCTGGGCGGCAATGAGGCGCCTCCTACCATTCTCTCTGTTTTCTTGGGCGATGCTTTAGAGCAGATTGTCGATCAAGTGATCCATGAAAAAGAAGAGAGTCCCCATCCTTTGCGGTTCATCGATCTTAAATTAGCGCATATTCCTCATCACGAGGCCGACTCTTCTGACCGCAATCGCACCTCTCCCTTTGCCTTCACAGGCAATAAGTTTGAGTTTCGAGCAGTCGGCGCCTCGCAACACTGCGCTTTCCCCATTTCGACAATCAATGCCATTGTGGCTGACAGCTTGCAGCTCATCCTCGATGAGATGGACAATGTGATCCAAGATCGAAATTTAACGGGCGAAAAGCTCTATGCAGCCGCTCTTCCTGTACTGCGCAAACATTTAAAAAACGCTGAGCCTGTGATATTTAGTGGGAATGGCTATTCAGAAGAGTGGGTTCAAGAGGCTGAAGCCAGAGGACTTCCCAATATTCGGAAGAGTTTTCATGCCTTTTCGCAGTTTCTCGACAAAAAAAACATTCGAGTCTTTGAGGGGATTTTAACAGAAGAGGAACTGCATAGCCGCTATGAAATTGCCGTTGAGCAATATGCAAAGACGCTGAACATTGAAACCAACCTGATGATCGAGCTCTTTCGGACGCAAATCCTCCCCGCTGCCATTCAAGATCAAAAGCATCGAGCGAAATCTCTGAGCGCCCTAAAAGAATTGGGTATAAAATCGCCTCAATTGGAATCACTCAAAGCGCTCACGGCCGCCATCGATCAGGCCTCTCTCGAGATCGATGAATTGGAAAAAATCCAAAAGCAACTCCCCGAACTAGGGTGGGAAGCAAAAGCCAAGGTCTTCTGCGAGCTCATCGTTCCTCGAATGGAGCAAGCGCGCAAATCGGTCGATTTCCTAGAGACACTCGTCGACAACGCCCTCTGGCCCCTGCCGAAATACCGCGAACTGCTGTTCTGCATATGAAAAAACGAATCGGTTTCTTTGGGGGCTCATTCGATCCGATTCATTTCGGTCACCTCAACCTCGCCATCCAGCTCTTTGAAATCCACAAACTCGACACAGTTCTCTTCTGCCCCGCCTATTGCTCTCCCTTTAAAACCAACGCGCCGCCTGCTGCCGCCCCCGAGCGTCGCCTTGCCATGCTCCAGCTCGCCATTGAACAAATCCCTCACTTTCAGATTTCCCCCCTCGAACTGGACCGCAAAGGACCTTCTTATACCATTGACACGCTCCGCTCCCTTCAATCTGAAAAAACCACTTTACATCTTCTTCTCTCAGAAGATGCCGCCATCCATTTTGATCGCTGGAAAGACCCCGAAGCCATCCTCCAACTCGCCCCTCCGCTCATAGGAGCGCGGCGGGAAACCAAGCCCCCCTTTCCCTATCCTGCCCTCTCCAAAGGATGGACTCCCACCCACATCATGGACATCTCCAGTACAGAGATTCGGGAGCGGCTCAAAAAAAAGCTCTATTGCGGCCATCTAATCCCTGCAAAAGCGCTGGACTACATCCACCGCCACGGCTTATACTGAGACTTATGAAAGAAACCTCTCTTGAGACCCTCAATGCCATCGCCCAAGTCATTTACGATAAGAAGGGGTTCAATATCTTAGCCCTGGATGTCAAAGGGCTTTCAAGCATCACCGACTACATCCTCATTGCTGAAGGCAACGTGGATCGCCACGTCACCTCGATTGCCAAGGCCATCATTGACGAAATGGAAGAGAGAAAAGAACCTCTCGTCCATGCCGAAGGCGTCCGCACGGGCGATTGGGCCGTTCTCGACTACGTCGATATTATGGTGCATCTTTTTATGCCTGGCCTCCGCGAGCGCTACGCCCTCGAGCGCCTCTGGGGAGAGAGCAAGATCATAGATCTCCAAATCGACATCACAAAATCCGCAATGAACCGTTAAGGCGTCGGGCGGCTTCGCCCCCCGCAGCCCCAAAATCTGAAATCTGAATTATGAAATCTGAAAACGTCGGGGCTTCGCCCCCGCACCCCCAGTCGGGTGAGGCCCCCGCTGCCCCCACTTCGCTCCTAATAGTCTTCTTTTCAATTCTCCGTTGACTTTAAACTCTTAGAGGGTGGATCTTTAGTCGTTTTACGTGGGAGAATAATGTGATGTTATTTGTTCTCTAGTCTGAGGAGTGATAGTTATTCAAAGAAGTGGTGAGGGTTAGGGGGGCAGCGGGGGCCTCACCCGACTGGGGGTGCGGGGGCGGAGCCCCGACGTTTTCAGATTTCATAATTCAGATTTCAGATTTTAGGGCAGCGGGGGGCGGAGCCGCCCGACTGGCTTGTGGAGTTAAAATTTTAATCCTGTATAGGGAAAAATTCAACATTGCCCTGCCGATCTAATTTTGATATGATATCCCCACCAGGAAGAAAAATTAGTTTTTGGTGAGAACTATGGCTAAAAAACGGATTGTTGTAACAGGGATGGGCGTTGTTTCCTGCTTTGGGAACGATGTAGACCACTTCTATGAACAGCTCCTCGCCGGGAAAAGCGGGGTGGGACCTATTGAAAATTTTCCTTGCTCCGACTACCCCACCCGCTTCGCCGGGTGCATCCGCAATTTCGACCCAGGCGACTATATGGAAAAAAAACAGGCGCGCCGCGTCGATCCCTTCATCCGCTATACCGTAGTCGCAGGGAAAAAGGCGTTGGAGAATAGTGGCGTCGATCTGGAAAAATTGAATAGAAATCGCTGCGGGGTGATCATCGGCTCCGGCATGGGCGGAATGACCAATTTCTACGATGGCGTCGAAACCATTTTGACCAAAACCTATCGAAGGCTGACCCCATTTTTCATTCCGTATATTATTACCAATATGGGCGGGGCACTTTTGGCAATTGATTTGGGCTTTAAGGGTCCTAATTATTCGATCTCTACTGCTTGCGCCACTTCCAATTTCTGCATTCACGCTGCGGCTCGACATATTGAGGAAGGAAAGGCGGATCTGATGCTTTGCGGAGGCGCAGAAGCTTCCATTACGCCGGTGGGATTGTCTGGGTTCGTCGCGATTAAAGCGCTTTCTTCGCGCAATGAAGACCCGACAAAAGCATCGCGCCCTTGGGATCAGGGACGAGATGGATTTGTCATGGGAGAAGGAGCTGGGGTTTTGGTGCTTGAGACGCTGGAACACGCGCTGGCGAGGGGAGCGACAATTTATGCTGAATATCTGGGCGGTTCTGTGAATTGCGACGCCTATCATATGACAGATCCGCGCGCGGATGGCGAAATGGTGGCGCTTTGCATAGAAGATGCGCTGGCTTCTGCAGGAGTCTCTAAAGAATCGGTGAATTATATCAATGCGCATGGCACCTCTACTCAGTCAGGAGACCTTTGTGAAATTGTAGCCATCCATAAGGTTTTTGGAGCCCATACCTCAAAACTAAAGATCAATAGCACGAAGTCGATGATCGGCCACTGCTTGGGCGCTGCAGGTGGTTTAGAGGCTGTTGCAACGATCCAAGCGATCCGAACCGGCATGGTACACCCCACGATCAATATCGACAATCCAGAGCCAGGCTTAGGGGATATAGACATTGTCCCGAATGTGGCTAAACCGCATCACATTCAAGTGGCCCTTTCCAATTCATTTGGTTTTGGCGGCCATAATTCGACATTAGTCTTCGGTCGGTACTAACACGTGGAAAAAGAAGAATCATTCGGCGTCGTCCCCCTTTCCAGAGCTGATGGCCAATGGAAAGTCTTTCTCATTCAACATTCGCGGGGCCGTTATTGGGGCTTTCCCAAAGGACACGCTGAGCCCAATGAAACTCCAGAAGAAGCGGCCTTTCGAGAACTCAAAGAAGAGACAAACCTCGATTTCATCCGCTATCTTCGAAGTGAACCTCTGCTCGAGCAATATACGTTTATGAAAGAGGGGCGCCGCGTCTTTAAACGGGTCCTTTATTTCATTGCGGAAGTGGGGGGAGAGGTGCGGCTGCAAAAAGAGGAAATCCAAGATGGGATTTGGGTTCCTTTTTCTGAAGCACTTGACAAGGTGACTCACTCTGAAGGAAAATCGATCCTTTCCCAAGTTGAAAAAATTCTTCCCAAATAGGACATATGGCTTTCTGGAACTCCAAGAAAATCGAAATCTTTTCCAGGCATTGTCTTTTTTCTTCGATCAGCCAGCATAAAAAGAGATTTCCCTATTTCAGTAGAGAGTTTTGCTATCGCAATCTGCTAGCAACACTCGATCCCAAAAAAGCCAACCTCACCTTTTTTTTCGATGGCAGCCGAAAGGACCATTTTTTAAATGCAGAGAAGCGCTTTCCCGTGATCGAAGTGGAAGCGGGGAGCGAGGCCAATTCGTTTCTCCAGCTTCTTTCTCACGTTGAGAAACTGAACCTTGACCCCGACACCATCCTCTATTTTGTCGAAGACGATTACTTTCACCGTCCAGGCTGGATCGATATCCTACTCGAAGGCTTCCAACTCCCCAACGTCGACTACGTAACTCTCTACGACCATCGCGATAAATACTTTCTCCCCATGTATCAAACGCTTGCCTCGAAAATCTTTATCACCCCCTCTTGCCATTGGCGCACCACGCCCTCTACCACCCAAACTTTTGCTGTCCGCTATAAAACCCTCATGCAACATCTCCCCACCCACCGCCGATTCTCCGAGGGGCGAAAGATTAGCGCCGACCATGAAAAATTCTGTCATCTCCTTGCCCAAGGAGCGACGCTCATCTCTTCCCTTCCCGGCTTCTCTACCCATGCCGAACCTGAATTTGCCTCTCCCTGTCTGAATTGGGAGCAACTTACAAAAGAGGAATTATGTACACCAAAACACTCACTTTAGAAAATTCAAAGATCCAAGACGTTTGCATTGTCATCCTATCTAGCCTCCTGATCGGCCTCTTTGGGCAATTCTCCTTCCCCCTTCCTTTTTCTCCCGTTCCCCTCTCGACGCAAGACACGCTTATTCTTGCTCTTGCCATTCTCCTCGGGCCTAAACGAGCCACCGCAGCCGTCCTCCTTTTCCTCGCCCAAGGCGCCATTGGCCTCCCCGTTTTCGCCAACAATGGAACGCCTTGCGGCCTCACTCGTTTCGTTGGCCCCACCGGCGGCTATCTCCTCAGCTACCCCATCGCCGCCTACCTCACCGGCGCCCTCTCGCAACAACTACCCAAAACGCTACTCAATACGCTCCTGGCCTTTCTCGCTGGCAGCGCTACGATGTTCTTTTTTGGAGTGGGCTATCTCTCTACCTTTGTCGGATTCACAAAAGCCATTTGGCTTGGCTTCATGCCCTTCATCCCCGGCAACATCCTCAAGACCTTCATCGCCATGAAATTAATCGGTCAGACTCGAAGTCAATAACCTTACACCTCCGTCCCAGGACGGAGGTAATCTGGATTTTTATATCTAAGCTTGTTAGATAGTTCTTGCATTCAACGGGAATTTTGAGAAAATCAATCTTTGCAAATGAAAAGACTTGTTCTCTTTTTCCTTTTAGTCGGTGCTGTGTTTGCTGCAGGCTATGCCTCTGCCCGCTGGCTTCATCAACGGAGTGTGGCGGCGGCGAGGGAAGAGGTATTTGACCACGGCTTCCGCCCCAATCCCTTTCCTCTGCAAAATCGGCCGTTTGTTGTCGTTGTTGAGGGATACAACAACGGCGCCAGCGTCGAGAAAACCCTCAAATCTCTCTTTAGCCAAAATTATGAAAATTTCCGCATCATCTACATCGATGATGCTTCCAATGATGGGAGCTACGAGCTCGCCCGCGATTTGCTCTACGATAGCGATCATTTATTGAAGGTGACGCTGGTCCGCAATGAAAAGAGGGGAGGGGATTTGTCAAATCTCGTTCGAGCGGTGGAAGTTTGTGCCGATGAAGAGATTGTGGTAGTTCTCGATGGGAATGACTGGCTCTCGCATGAATGGGTGCTGCAACGGCTCAATGCCTATTACGCTGATCCCGATTTGTGGCTCACGTTTGGCTCCTCCAGAGATTTTCCCACCTTTCAGATGGGAGAGGCAAAGGCGTTTAAAGCAAAAGAGCTGAGAGATGGCTTTCGGGGAGCTTCTTTTGGCTCGTTCCATTTAAAAACATTTTATGCCGCTCTTTTTAGGAAAATTCAAGAAGCCGATCTGATTTTCCAAGGGAAATTCCTCTCCAATGAATTAGCTTATATGATTCCGCTGTTAGAAATGGGAAGAGATCATTTCCAATATGTTTCAGAAATTCTCTACATCTGCAATCGGCAAATGGCGATGAAAGAAGATCGAGAATTGCGAGAGAGATCCGAGCGATTCATCCGCAGCTTAAATCCTTATACAGTGCTTTCACTACTCCCTTTTAAGAGCGAGGAAATGCCATGAGCCGCTTCTTTGCTTTGTTCTTTCTTTTAGGGGTCGGAATTTTTGGCTACTGGCAGGGGAGGGAGCCCGAAGTAAGGAAAGAAAAGGCAGCCCCGATTGCAGGGATTCATCCTGAAAGGAATCTCCCCATCGCGGAACATAAATCGTTTGCCATCATTCTCTATGCCTACAATCAAAGCGGATGGTGCGAAAAAGCGCTCCGCTCGGTGTTTGAGCAAGATTATGATTATTATCGGGTGATTTTAGTCGATGATGGATCTGTAGATGGGACGACAGAAAAGGCGCAAAAATTCATTGTTGAAAATCAGCAAGATCATCGCGTCATTCTCATTCGGAATGAAAGCTGTTTAGGTCCTGTCGCCTCGCTGTATCGCGCCATCGATAGCTGTTTGGATCGAGAGATCGCCATTCCTCTAGACGCTAAGGATTGGCTCACCCACCCAATGGTCTTAAGCCGATTGAATGGGATTTATCAAAATCCCGATGTCTGGATGAGCTTTGGCCCATCGATCGAATACCCCAGCTACGAGATGGCTGAGAAACCACTTTGTTCTTTCTATAGCGCCATCTTTAAGCAGATCCGCCTCCACGATCTATTCAAAGATGGGAAATTCGCCATGACTCCAGAGGTCTACCTCGAGCCTCTTTTGGAACTTTCTGGCGGAAGAGTCAGAACTGTGAGTGAACCGCTTGTTTTTCAAAATCAAGCCTCTTGCTTTAAAGAAGGGGAATCCTTTCCTCAATTGTCGAGCTACACAGCGCTGGCCCAATTTCCCAAGGTGAGAGATGCCAAAGAAAAAATCGATGTGCTCCTCTTTTCTTTTAACCGCCCTTTGCAGCTCTATTCCTGCCTTGAGTCGCTCCATCGCTATGTCACAGGATACGAGAGGGTGTCCGTACTCTATCGAGCCAGCAATCCAGCTTTTCAGGAGGGCTATGAAAAGGTGAAAGAAGCCTTTCCACAGGTGAAGTTTGTCGCCCAATCAAAAGATCCAAAGCATGATTTCAAGCCCAATGTGTTGAAAATCGTCTTTGGCTCTCCCTCAGAATATATCCTGTTTGGCGTCGACGACATGATCGTAAAGGATTTTGTCGATCTCAAGCAATGCATGGACCTGATGGAAAAGACGGGGGCTTATGGCTTTTATCTCCGCTTTGGCAAGCATATCCGCTATTGCTATCAAACAGGGCAGCCGCAAGCTGTCCCACCCAGCATTCCTGTCGCCAGCGGCGTTTTTGCCTGGGATATCCGCACCGCACAATCTGACTGGGCCTTTCCCAATAGCCTCGATCTCACGCTCTATCGAAAAGCCCAACTGCAAGAGGCCTTCAAGAAATTAAAATATAAGACCCCCAACAGCCTTGAATTCAACTGGGCAAAAACAGGCGGGGCGCCGCTGGCCATTGGACTCTACTTCGAGCATTCTAAAATGGTGAATATCCCACTCAACATTGTGGGCAGGACAGGCAATCCCCATATGAATTTTTTAACTCCGGAACAACTTCTAGAAAAGTTTAACCAGGGGTTAAAAATCGACATCGAACAATTCTACAGAGTGGAGAACGTCTCTCCCCACTGCGAATTCATCCCCGAGTTCATTAAACGTTAAAGATATTGGCCGCTTTATCGGCAATTCTTCCAGCAGTATAGCGGAGCTCTTTCTTGCTAATTTGTTTTTCAGTGGGTCTAGGAAGCCCAGAAACCCTGCTGTTGACATAGCTGGCAGTGGCTTCACAGCTCTCTTCAAGCATGCCGAAGACTTCTTCCGACAATTCATGCAGCGCTGCTTTTTGCTTTTTTGTGAATCCGCTCCCAGTGGGAGAGATGTAGTGGATATGACCTTTTGATCCACCGACTCCACGTATTCCATCCATAAAATCCTCCTTAAAGGAAAACCAATAAATTCTTATGTATAAACAAATCCTTAAAAAAAGTCTAGATCGAAAAAAAGCTGGCTCAAAACCCCCATAAAGATAAAAATAGAGGGAAAATTAACGGTTTCATAATGTCTTACTATTTCTGGATGGGGGTCTCCTATTGTCTGCGGGCGCTTTTATCGCTCCGATATAAAGTGACAATTGAGGGATTAGAGCAGTTAGATCCAGAGCGGTTGCAGGGGAAAGAGGGGATTCTATTCCTTCCGAATCACCCCGCTCATATGGATCCGTTCATGATTTTCATTTGGCTTTGGCCCAAATTTCGAATGCGCCCGCTGGCCATTGAATACATCTACCGCCACCCCCTTCTTCATCCCTTCATTCGAATGGTGGGCTCTCTTCCCGTTCCCAATTTTGGGACGGGGATCAATCAATTGAAGATCAAAAAAGCGCAAGAATCGGTTCAACTAATCGCCGCCGGACTCAAAAAGAAAGAGAATTTCATTTTATGGCCTGCGGGGAGATTGAAAAGCAGCGGCAAGGAAGTGCTAGGGGGAGCCTCGAGCGCCCATGCATTGATCCAGGAATGCCCCGATGCGAATGTCGTTCTCATCCGCACTTCAGGTCTTTGGGGAAGCAGTTTTTCCCGCGCGCTGACGGGCCGCTCTCCAGAGCCTGCCAAGACATTTCTCAATGGGATCAAGTACATCTTCACCAACCTCATTTTCTTCACGCCTCGCCGAAAAGTCTATATTCAAATTGCATCCAATCCCGAAGGGCTGCCCCGATCGGGTGAAAGGTTGGATTTCAACCGCTTTCTCGAGAGCTGGTACAACCAATATCGGGACGATGAAGGCAATGTTCATGAAGTAGAGCCGCTGAAACTGATCCCCTATAGTCGATGGAACCCGAAACTTCCCGAAGTCTATCAGCCCAAGAAAAAGAGTGCAGCGGAAGGGGAGATCCCTGAAAAGATCCGAGAGAAAGTGGTTCAGGAAATTCAACGGATTCTCGATAAGCCAAATTTAGAAATTAAGCCTGAGATGAATCTCGCCATGGATTTAGGCATGGATTCGCTCAATATCGCTGAAATGATCGCATTCATTTCTCACAATTACGATGTGGGCGAAGTGCATCCAGATGAGATGGAAACAGTGCAATCTGTTTTAGAACTCGCCGCAGGAGTGCGCGTCTCCGATGATTCAGATCGAGAAGTCTCGCAATTTACTTGGCCTGAAGAATCCCATCGCCCTCCACCTTCTCTTCCGGAGGGGAAGACGTTCATTGAGGTTTTTTTCAATGCCTGCGCGCGGATGAGTTCTTCTGCAGCCTGCGGAGATGATGTCGTTGGCGTATTGAGTTATTCGAGATTAAAACTCGCTGTTTTAGTTCTCTCCCAATATTTCCGCACGCTCCCCGAGCAACATATCGCTATTTTGCTTCCCTCTTCAGTAGGCGCTTACGTTGCCATTCTCGCCATCCAATGCGCGGGGAAAGTGCCCGTCATGCTCAATTGGACTCTAGGCCCCCGCTATCTTGAAGAGATGATGAAAACTTCAGGTGCAAAACGGGTCATCAGCTCTTGGAAGTTTCTCGATCGAGTCTCCAATGTGGATTTTGGCAAGTTATCCGACCAATTTGAACTTCTTGAAGACATTCGAAAAAATCTGAAATTGCCCATGAAGCTTAAAGGAGCTTTTTTAGCTCGCTGCTCTCCCTCTTTTATTTTGCGCTCTTTGAAATTGAAAAAGCTCAATGAAAATTCTCCCGCTGTGATTTTATTTACCAGCGGCACTGAGGCGAGTCCCAAAGGAGTCCCGCTCACTCACAAAAATATATTGACCAATCAAAGCTCTACGCTGCAATGCATCCATCTCAAGAAAACAGATGTGGTCTATGGGATTTTGCCCCCCTTTCATTCCTTTGGATTTTCCGTTGCTGGCACCCTTCCCTTATTTGCGGGTGTGCGCGTCGCTTATTATCCCGATCCTACCGACAGTTTTGCCCTAGCTGAGGGAATTGAGCGGTGGAAGATCACCCTTTTCCTCAGCCCCCCCAGTTTCCTCAAGGGACTTTTCCATGCCGCCAAAGATAAGCAGCTTCGGACCGTCCGCTATTTCGTGACAGGCGCTGAAAAAGCCTCTCCCGAATTAATCAAGAAATCGGAAAAACTGGGAGCCAAATTCATTGAAGGATATGGAATCACCGAATGCTCTCCCGTTTTAGCGCTCACCCGAATCAATCTCCCTCCAAAAGGAGTAGGCCAGCTTCTCCCCGATGTAGAAGCCATTACCATTCATCCAGAAACCCTAGAACTTCTCCCCAAAGGAAAAGAAGGGGAACTCTGTTTCCGTGGGCCCAATGTATTCCATGGTTATTTAGGCAATCCCCGCGATCCTTTCATCGAAATCGAGGGAAAGAAGTGGTATCGCAGCGGCGACATTGGCTACTTCGACTCGCAGGGGAACCTCATCCTATCGGGCCGTCTCAAGCGGTTCACAAAAGTGGGCGGAGAGATGATTAGCCTCGGAGCGGTGGAAGAGGTGTTGATTCAGGAATTTTCCAAGCGGGGACAAGTGCAATCTGACCTACCCACCATTGCCGTCATTGCCGATGAAAGAAATCCCGACAAATCGCAGCTCATTCTATTTACAACGCTCGATTTAACCCAAGAGATGGCGAATGAGATTCTTTCCCATTCCGGCTTTAGCCGCCTCATCAAAATCGCCTCGGTGCAAAAAGTGGAGGAGATCCCCATGATGGGAACGGGAAAAACCGATTACCGCCGCCTCCAAAGCCTACTGAAATAATATGAAACTATATAACACTGAGACTCGAGAGAAAGAGGCGATTGTGCCGCAGGATGGCTCTACGGTGAAGATGTATACTTGCGGGCCCACCATCTATAACTTTGCCCACATTGGCAATTTCCGCACCTACGTATTCGAAGATCTCTTGCGCCGCACCATCCAATTCTTTGGCTTTAAGATCGATCAGGCGATGAACCTCACCGATGTCGATGATAAGACGCTCGCCGGCGCCATTGCAAAAAATGTCCCCCTAAAAGCCTTTACCGAACCGTATCGCATTGCCTTTTTCGAAGATCTCCACACCCTCAGTATCCAAAAAGTGGAACATTACCCCGCAGCAACCGATTACATTCCCGAAATGATCCGCATCATTCAAGGCCTTCTCGATAGGGGATACGCCTACCGGAGCGCCAATGGAAGCATCTACTTTTCCATCCGCAAATTTCCCTCTTATGGGCGCCTTTCTCATCTGCACATCGGCGATCTAAAAGTGAACGCCTCAGGAGAGAATGAAGCTGACGAATACGACAAAGACAATGTCGCCGATTTCACTCTTTGGAAAGCTTACGATCCCGCGCGCGATGGACAGACCTTCTGGGAAAGCCCCTTTGGCAAAGGAAGGCCCGGCTGGCACATTGAATGTTCTGCCATGGCGATGAAACTTCTCGGAGAAACCATCGATATCCATTGTGGCGGCGTCGACAATATGTTCCCCCACCATGAAAATGAAATCGCCCAATCGGAATGCTTTACAGGGCATCCCTTTGTCCGCCATTGGGTCCACGTCGAGCATCTCCTCGTCGATCATAAAAAGATGTCGAAAAGCCTCGGCAATTTCTACACCCTTCGCGATCTCCTGCAGCGCGGTTACACAGGCGATGAAGTGCGCTATCTTCTCCTCTCCACCCACTACCGCACACAACTCAACTTTACCCTTCCCGGCCTCGACGCCGCCCGCGCCAGCCTCCACCGCATGAACGACTTCATCGACCGCCTGCGAGAAATCAAAACAACAACTCCCGATTCTGTCGACTCTCTCCTCCAAAAGGCCGACCTACGCTTTAAAGCGGCCCTTGCCGACGATATCAACATCTCGGTGGCCCTGGCAGCCCTTTTCGATATGATCCGCGAAATCAACGCCCTTTGCGACGAGCAGAAGATAGGCCATCACCAGGCTGACCAAATCCTCCACCTTCTTTCTCAATGGAATCACGTCCTCGCCGTCATGCCCCTTCACAAAAAAGAAGAGCCCATTCCCCACGATCTCCTCCATTTCCTAGACCAGCGGGAAAAGGCGCGCAAAGAAAAGAATTACAAACTCAGCGATGCGATGCGCGACGCGATCCTAGCGCGCGGCTATCTCATCGAGGACACCCCCAATGGCGCGAGGCTCAAGAAAAAATGAAAAGCCGAACCCCCGACGAGCGACTCCTCGCCCAACTCTATAAACTAGCCCAGCAAAGCGGCGATCTACCCATAGACTCCCGCCTGGCCGCCCGCGCCGCCTCCCTAAAAGAGACGGCAGCCAAGAACATCATTAAACACCTCGCCCAGGCCAACTTCGTCAAGAAGGTGAGCGACACCCACCTCCACCTCACCCCCCACGGCCATAAGTTCGTCGAAGAACACTTAGCCTAAGTTACTTATGATATAAGTTGTTTTTTACTCAACGCATTAAGTAAAATTACTCAATAAGGTGAGCAAATGGATAAACGGCCTATTTTTCCCCAGTTAATTCAAAGGTTGAAAGAGCCTCGCAAGTTCATTCAAGTTCTTTTAGGTCCTCGGCAGGTTGGGAAAACAACGTTGGCCATGCAAGCTGCAGAAACGATCCGGAAGCCTTGTCACTACATCTCGGCTGATTTGGCTACCTTGCAGAGTCTTTCTTGGATCGAACAGCAGTGGGAAGCGGCTCGTCAAAAGATCGAGCCTGAAAGAGGAGCTTTGCTGATCATCGATGAAGTACAAAAGATTCCCCATTGGTCTGATATGATTAAAACTCTTTGGGATCAAGATACTCGTAGGAAAACTAATTTATCTGTTTTACTATTGGGATCTTCTCCTTGGTTAATGCAGCAGGGGTTATCTGAAAGTCTAGCCGGCCGTTTTGAAATTCTTCCTGTGACCCATTGGACATTTGAAGAAATGCATGAGACCTTTGGATTTTCTCTCAATGAATATATCTATTTTGGGGGATATCCTGGGTCAGCTCCGCTTATCGATCCAAAAGATCTCTCGAGATGGACTAACTACATCAATGAATCGTTGATTGAAACGACGATTTCTCGAGACATACTATTGATGTCTCAAGTGAATAAACCTGCCCTATTGCGCAGACTATTTCAGCTAGCATGCAATTACTCGGGTCAAATTCTCTCCTATACAAAGATGCTAGGCCAACTCCAGGAAAGTGGAAATACGACGACCTTAGCTCACTATTTAGATCTTTTGTGTGGAGCTGGATTGGTTTGCGGTCTACAAAAATATGCCGCCCAACCCGTTCGTCAAAAAGGATCGAGTCCTAAATTCTGCGTGTTCAATACAGCTCTTATGAGCGCCCAGTCTGGAAAGAGTTATGAGGAAGCCCGCAAAGACCCAGCTTTTTGGGGAAGGTTGGTAGAATCCGCTGTAGGAGCCTATTTCTTAAATGCTGCAAGAGGAACTCAAATCGAGGTTTTCTACTGGCGTGAAGGGGACAGAGAAGTTGACTTCATTCTACGGCAAGGGAAGCAGCTCGCCGCCATTGAGGTCAAAAGCGGTCTAGACCGGAAATCGGGCATGGATCTCTTTGTCGAACAGTTCCATCCCACCCGAATCCATCAGATTGGCGACCCGGGCATCCCTTTAGAGGAATGCCTAAAGTCTCCCTTGAAGAGCTTCTTTTAATCAGCTTATTCTAAGTCACTTACGATATCTTAACAATACCTTTAAAATTTGTTTAATTTATGGTATAATTAAATAAAACTTTAATTAGAGTTAATTATGGCTATAGCTTCTCCAACAGCTTCAGATTCCCGTTCGCCTTCCCCTGTAAGCGCTGCTTCTATTGAGAGCCCGCGCTCCGCTTCTCCACAAGCTGAAAACCCATTAAAAGGGCGGATTTCTAAGAATTTTGAGAGCGCGCTGACGGTTCGAGTGAAAAGGGCCTTATCTTTTGTCGTTCAGTGCTTGGCCTTGATCTTCTCTCTAGCGACTTTTACATTATTCAAGAAATTCTCCGATTATTTATTCCCCGATATTTTAAAACTCCGCATAGAAAAGAAACGAATCGATAGCCTTGATCCCGCATTGGAAAAAGGAAGAAAGATAGATAAGAAAGAATGGCTAAAGAATTACTCGGGCACCAACAAGAATAAGGCAGAAGCTTTCATCGATAGAGTGATAGCGATCCGCCAAACCATCAAACAGTTGCCTTATGATGTGAAAATCGGTTCTGTAGAAAAAGAAGTGTATAACCCATTGAACGCTTTGGTTCAGGAGAATTTTTTCCAAGAGCTTCCCGGCGATGATCCCGTGCGTCAATTTATCGAATCTGTGGGCTATCAATTGGGTAGTACTGATGGACAAGCTGTTTTAGATTATCATGTCCGTCAAGTTCTCGGTCCTGTCAAGGAGACTGGAAACTATGGGCAATTAGCCGAGGTTGCTGACAACTATCTCTCAGAAGTGGGTTTTAAACGAGACAACCTCGTCGAGACTATTTCTTGGGGCATGCACAATCGAACTTCTGCAAATCAATCGAGACGAGCAAAGAAAGATGACTACAATGCAAACCTAAATAACCCCACGCTCATCGGCCATGAATTTGTTCGAAAAGGGAAAAAGATCCCTCTGGTTTACGGCCCTGCCATCACTCCCGGAGATCATCTTTATGAACAAGCAGTTGTTCCCGCTCTTCAAGGAAATGGGGAAAAGGAATTGCGTCTTGATTACCTCGATGAAGATGCAGGAAATGAAAAATGGATGATTGAAAAAGCCGATGAAGTCGCAGAGAAGTCCAATGGGACCGTTGAACATATCCACGTAGGCTTTGATGAGAAAAAAAAGCTGGCAAAAGAAGAAACCACGTTAGACAACTTACTTAAAAGATATGTAGGCCGGATGAGACTCGATCAAGAAAAGAATACATTCGCTCATCATGTGCCTGAAGAGCACTTCAATGAAGCTGTAAAAATAATCAAAGAGTTGTTTGAAGGTGTAGAAATTGATGCTCGAACCAATCGACTGATTCTTCACACCCTGGATGCCTTTTTAACGCTGGGAATGATTGAAACTACCGATGCGACGCGCATTCACTCGAACTGCAGACAGGGAATTGATCGAGGCGCAGTCAAGAACGCTATTTTGCTCCTTTTAGATCATCTGAAAACAGGGGAACCGCTAACCGAAGGCGCAATCTATCATATTCTATCGCCCATGCTGGCCCGCTCAAACATCGTCGAGGGGCGCAACATCTTGTTAAAACGGTATCAGATCTTCCATGATTTCGCTATTGCTGTTGGGCAGGCAGAAGATCGATTCAGAAAAGCGATCAATAACTATCTAGACTTTGTAAATCCTCCTGCTAAGGCGCCTCTTCCGGTCGCATGATCGGGAAGAAGAGAACGTCGCGGATCGAGTCGGCGTTTGTGAAGAGCATGACGAGCCGATCGATGCCGATGCCGACGCCTGCGGTGGGCGGCATGCCTTGACAAATCGCCTCAATGAACTCCTCATCGAGAGGATGAGCCTCAGTATCTCCCTTTTCCCTTTTTTGCGCCTGTTCTACGAGCAATTCCCGTTGTAATTCAGGATCGTTCAGCTCCGAATAGGAGTTGCACATCTCGCGGGCGAGGATAAAGCTCTCAAAACGCTCCACGAGCCGCTCCTTGCGCGCTTCGGGGTCTCGATGCATCTTGCAAAGGGGCGTGGTCTCGATGGGGTGATCGATGATGTGGTGGGGCTGGATGAGGTGCTTTTCCACAAAGGTTTCAAAGAGCATGGCGATGAGCGCGCCGCGGGGGGCGTGGTGAACGCCTTTGGGATCGATAGAGGATTCTTTGAGAAGATAGGCGCGCATCTCAGGTTCCGACATCTTGTCGACATCGAGATGGGCGTAGGTTTTAATGGCCTCTTTCATCGTTAGCCGCTTCCAGGGGGCCTTTAGATCGATGACGAGGGCTGTTCCCTCTCCTTCAGGCGTGACGCGCACCTTGGTGTCTCCAAAGAGGTGGAGGGCGATCGATTCAAAGAGCCCCTCGGTGAAGTCCATCATGTCGTTGTAATCCCAGCCAGCGGCATAAGCCTCCAACATGGTGAATTCTGGATTGTGAGTGCGATCGATCCCTTCATTGCGGAACACCTTGCTCATCTCGAAGATCTTCTGCATGCCCCCCACAATGAGCTTTTTCAGGGAGATTTCCAGGGCGATGCGGAGATACATATCTTGTTTCAATGCATTCAAATGGGTGACAAACGGATGGGCATTGGCGCCGCCGTAGATATTTTGCAGAATGGGCGTTTCCACCTCTTCAAAGCCCCCCTCTTCGAGATAATTGCGAATCGATAAAAGGATACGGGAGCGCGTTCGAAACCGTTCGAGCGATTCGGGGTGGGTGATCAAATCAAGCCACCGCTTCCGGTAGCGAACCCCTTTATCGGCCAATCCGCTATGCTTATCGGGCAAAGGCAACAGCGACTTGCAAAGCAGCGTCACCACTTTCGCGAAAACGGTCAACTCCCCCTTTTGCGTCTTAAAAAGATGCCCTTCAATCCCAACAATATCGCCCAGATCGAGCTTCTTCTCGATGAACTTCAGCGGCGTCACCTCTTCACTCGGCTGCAACCCCTTAACCTGGGTCAAATCCCGATTGCATAAGATCTGGATCCGCCCCGTCTCATCCTGAATGTGGGCGAAGGCATTTTTCCCCATCGGGCGAAACAACACCAATCGCCCCGACACAAAGACATGTTGCGTTTTCCCCGCTGCGGCATCGTCGAAATGCCCCACCTCTTTCCCCTCAGACTCTAAAATCAGCTGGGCCGCCCTCTGGGTATGGGTATACTTCGGCGGGTAGGGGTCAACCCCCAACGCCCGAATCTCCGCCAGCTTGCGGCTTCGATTCACAAACTCTTCATGATGATGATATTCTGGTACAGGGAATGTCATTTGCCTTCTAAATTACCCTTATCTAGAGTTAAAAGCAATATGTTGATAGCTTGCATTATCCAGCCCAGTTATAGAGAGGCCCTTGCTGAGATAGAGCGGGCGCGCATCTATGCACAGGGAATTGAGTTGCGGCTTGATTGCTTTCAGGAGCATGAGAGGCTTCCCGAATTGATGGCGCAGGCGCAGTTGCCTGTGATGTTTACCGGGTGTTTTTCGGAGGAACTTCTTGATTTGCAGCCGGCTTATTGCGATGTGGAAGCAGATGTCGAACAGGTCGCGAAGAAGTATCCGAAGATTCATTGGATCAGATCTTACCATAACTTTGAGGAGACGCCTGAGGATCTCGGTGGGTTGTTGGAGGGGATGCGGAGGCCGTGGTTTAGCTCTTACAAACTGGCGCTGAAGGCGAATTCGACGATCGATATGTTGAGACTGATGGCCTTTAAGCGGAGCTGCCCGATTCCTTTGAGTGCGATTGCAATGGGGGAGTGGGGGATGCCGTCGCGGGTCTTGGGGCCAGTTATGGGGAATGTCTTTGATTACGCCAGCTCTGAGGAAGTGGGGGCGCCGCTTTGTCGCTATAGCCTGAAAACATTGCATGATGTCTTCCGCTTTTCCCAGTTGAATCGGGAGACAGAGATTTTTGCCCTGATCGGAGATCCGGTAGAGGCGAGCATCGGCCATCTTTTCCATAACCGAGAATTTGGGGAGCAAAATGCAGTCTATGTGAAAATGCGCTTGGGGGTTGGAGAATTGCCTCAGTTTTTCCCTTTGATCAAACAGCTGCCATTCTGTGGTCTCAGTGTGACAATGCCATTGAAGGAGGCGATCGTCCCTTTTCTCGATGAGGGAAAGGGAGCGATAAATACGGTTTTGGGGATGAGGGGCTTCAATACTGATGGAGTGGGAGCGCTGAATGTCATTGAGAGATATTTTCCCGTGCAGGGGAAGCGGGTGGCGATTTTAGGAGCGGGAGGGACGGCGCGGGCAATTGCGAGTGAGGCGATGAAGCGGGGGGCTCGGGTTTCGATTTATAATCGAACGGAACAGAGGGCCAAGGCTCTGGCTGCAGGGCTGGGATGTGTTGGTGGTTCTTTGGGTGAGGTAGGAGAGTACGAACTGCTGATCAATACAATTCCGGGGCAAGAGCGGTTGATAGAGCCGACTGCGGCTGTGATGGACGTGGTGTATGCTCCCAGGGAGACCCCGATTTTACGGGCGGCGAAGGAGAGGGGCCATCTGTGCATTTATGGCGAGGAGATGTTTTATGAACAGGCCCGTTTGCAGCAGCAACTTTTTAGAAGAGCTCCATTTTCTTGATTTGCTCTTCTTCGTCGAAGGTGACTTTGAGGGAGAAGTATTTGCTTTGGCCGAGGGAGCTTTCAATCGGGGTTCCGGCGATTTCCCAGAGGAAGGCGGTGCTGATGTCGAGGAGGCCATGCATAAAGGCGCGGGCGACCGATCCTTTTTGCTCGAGGATGCGATAGGTCTCTACTAGCTGCCCTTCTTCATTGCGATCGGAGATGACAGGCTGCGCGCCAATGGCGATGAGCTGCGAGCGGCTGCGGATGCTTTGAACGGTATCCATATCGACCCCTTCGATCTTCGAGGCCATCACAACGGAACAGGAAGATAAAAGGGATGCGATCCCTAGAGCAAAAAACATTTTTTTCATGAAAGGCTCCTTTTGATGGGAGCCAGAGTATCAGAATCGGAGATTCTAGAACAATTCGTTTTTGCCGAACGTTGCATTCAGTTCGTTTCGAAGAGGATTGGCCGCTTCTTCTTCAATTTCAAGCAGATCGATGAGTTTCACTTTCCCATTTTCAGTCATGCGGAGATTGCTTTTTCTCGAATCGGGGACAATCTGATATTTGTCACATTCTGTTCGGATCTCGTGCAATTGCTTCGCCCAAGGATCGTTTGCATCAAATATCTCTGGAAATGGTTCTGGAAGATATTCAACCAATAACACGGGGCATTCAACGCGTTCGAGAATGAAATCTATGAATCCGTTTGTGCTAGCAATGAGGTCTAAGCCGCTGTTTTTGTGGTCTTCCAAAAGCTCTTTTGTCTTTTCTAAATGAGGATCAAAGTTCAAATGTTGCGCAATGTAGGAGGGAAGTGAAGATTCATTGAGAGGAACGCTCATGAATTGCGTATATTGTCGAAGCTGGCAGGCTCCTTTTCTTACAAGCTCTCTAGGATCTCTCAGCAGACCTTCATTTCCACAAAAATCTTTTTTATGAAGCGCTTTAGGAATTTTTAAAACATATGTTCCTCTGATATCGCCATTGACTTCACATTTATAAGCGATGGAGTTGCGCCCCTCTCCAAGTTTTTCTCCGACGGACTCAATGCGAATATTCATTCGAGGAATTGGAAGATGAAAAGGGGTTTTGTGTTTGATTGAGTTTCTGATTCTATAATAATTATTCACAAACGCGCTA
>DATIHQ010000043.1:0-9403 GCA_035480535.1 Chlamydiales bacterium | reverse complement strand
TGTCCCCTAAAATTTGATGGAGGGCAACTCTATTTCCCGATAGGAGATAATCTGTATCCTTTGGGGCAAGCCAATTCATTTGCCATCTCTCCCTTAGAGAACGATCGCTTTGGCCTTATTTTTTACGATCTACAAGGAGGTTGTAAAAGAAGGATCATGCATTTTGGCGTGATGGGTGAATCTGTTGACAAGACATCTGAATGGGTTTCCAAATTTTTCAGGCAATCGGAGTCGAAAATCCGATTGGAAGTGACGGCTTCTAAACCCTTCGAGAAAAATGTGGTCCTCATCGAATGTGCAACCGAGAAGGCTAAGAATCTCTTCATCCAATTTTGCGCGCCCCACTTTTTCCCTAAATATCAAATCACAGCGAATGAGCTTTCCATTGAACTCACTCCTGAAAATCCAGATATGAATACCGCGCAGGTGCTCGAACAGTTCTTAAACCGAGTCGTCCTTGACTCTCAAATTGCACCCGATCCACTTCCACTTTATCTCTTTCATCCAGAGGGTGTCCTCGATGCTAAGGGCAAGCATATGAAAACTGGATCAAAGGTCTTCTCTCCTAATCTCAATCTACCCGCTGTTGAAGATCATCAGACTCTTGTAGATTTTCTGATCATGCTCCCCCAATTTGCGGAAGATTACTGCACTCATTTTCCTGAAGATCGCCCGCTGATTGAACCCATTTTGCTTTTTAGCCGCTATCTAGTAGAGAAACCCTCATGCCCAACTCTTCTAGAAATCAAGATGCTCTATCAGATCATTCATTGCATTTTGCGTCAGAGACAGATCTTGAACGGAGGTGAATTTGGGCAATTCATAACAAATTCCCTGGACAAGTTGCCCCGCTTGCTGGACGACAGCGAGGAAGGCGGCAGTCTCTAAGTTTGTGGAATAGTTGGGACAAATGTATTTAAGTCGGGCACTTTGAAATCTTTGGGGAAGTCGCTGTTGGCCACAGGAAGCCATTCTTGGTTTCTGCCGAACATCAGCAACTTTCCTCGGACGATTAAGTTGCCATTCTCAATCCAGAGCTCAGCGTTATAGACATTCCCTTTTTGCGGGTCGAGAATTTTACCCTTATATTTAATTCCCCTGTCCTCAAGATACCAAATGATATCCAAGCCGCTGTAGTAGGGATTGCCCACAACTCCGGGAGCCCGTTCGACAGGATGGTAGATGCTATCTTTTATTTTCACGTTCTCGTCAAACGTAGCGATGATCCGGCCGTAATAAAGTCCTTGATAAGGGTAAATCGCAATGATCGATTGAGCGACGCCCTCTTCATTGATCGTTTTCCAAAATCCTTGAATCCCTTCAGCAAATCCCGCGCAGGAGATCCACAGACAAAGATTCAAAAAAATTCTTTTCATATGAACCTCATGGTGTCGATTCACCACCGAATTGTCAAATATTTTAAGAAGAGGATTTATATTTTTTTCTTTGCGCCTTTGCGCCTTTGCGTTGAATAAAGCCAAACGCCGCTGTGAATAAAAGCCGGTGAATCCACGTATATTTGGTAACAGGTGTGTGGGGCCTTTTTAAACGCAAAGGCGCAAAGGCGCAAAGTTTTTAGCGGGAGCTATTGAAGCTAAGTTGTATCATGTCTTACATGTCGATCCTTCCCAAAGATGCAAATGGCTGTCCTTATCTTCAATTAGCCCCTATGGAAGGGGTGGGAGATAGCAGCTTTCGAAAGGCGATGGCCTCAATCGGTGGCTTTGACGAGGCGGTGCGCGATTTTCTTAGAGTCCCTTCCAATGCTCACGTGAAGAGCTTAGCCAAAGTATATGAAGCAGACGAATTGGCCCCCATTCCCCTGGCCGCCCAAATCATGGGAGCAGATCCCCAATTAATGGCGGACATGGCTTTTGAGCTCCAGCAGAAGGGGGCCCTGCGGATCGATGTCAATTGCGGCTGCCCCTCCAATACTGTAACGGGGCGGGGCGCGGGCTCAAGTCTTTTAAAAGATCCCAACTTTCTCAACCAAATTGTCAAAGCCGTCGTCAAAGCCGTTTCCATTCCTGTGACTGTGAAAATGCGCTCTGGATATCTAGATACCTCGTTATTTAAAGAAAATCTCTTGGCCGCTCAAGAAACGGGAGTTCGCTACATCACCCTCCATCCAAGGACGAAAGTCGATGGGTATGGCCCCCCAGCTAAATGGGATCTCATTGCGGAGGCCAAGTCTTTTCTCAAAATTCCCCTTGTAGGCAATGGGGATATCCTCACCGTGGAAGACGCCCTCGCCATGTTGCGCTTTACAAAATGCGATGCGCTCATGATTGGCCGAGGCAGCCTGATGAATCCCTTTATTTTTCATCAGATTCGGGCCCATTTTTCTCAAAAGCTCTTTCTCCCCAAATGGGATGATTTAATCCGCTATTTTGAAACCTATCTTCTCTCCATGCCCCCTCATGCGACGATGAAGCTGCGGGTCAATAAGCTCAAGCAGCTCCTCAGTTTCTTTTTCAAGGGAAACGCCCAATTGCTAGAAAAGCGGCAGACGATTCTCACCTCTCTTCACCCCGATCCCCACTCCTTCCTCGAATTCGCCAAACCACTCATATTTAATTCATTGACAATCAACTAGATACGCGGCTTATACGAGGATTTTCTTTAATCCGTTTATTAAGCGTGCAATTTGAATGTGCCCATGATATGCTCTTGAGCGCACTAGAACAAAAAGATTTCCTAATGTCAGATTTTGAAGAATTCGAATTGCCCCGCGCGCTCATTGAATCGCTAAAAGGCATGCAAATCACCACCCCGACCCCCATTCAAAAAGCCACAATTCCCATTGGGCTGAAAGGGCAAGATATTTTAGCGTCGGCGCAAACAGGATCGGGCAAAACCATTGCCTACGCGATCCCATTGATTGTCAAATTATTGCAGACTCCTCATCAGACTGCCCTTATTTTGACTCCCACCAGAGAACTGGCCACTCAAGTCCACCAATGCTTGAATCTGCTGGCTCCAAACTTTAAAACAGCCCTCCTGATCGGCGGCGCTCCCATGTTTAGGCAAATGACTGCCCTTCGCAAAAAGCCGCAGTTCATCGTGGGAACTCCAGGCCGTATCACCGACCACCTATTGCGCGGCAGCCTCTCTTTAAAAGAGACCCGCTTCCTCGTCGTGGACGAAGCAGACCGAATGCTCGATATGGGCTTTGGAATTCAGCTCGACAAGATTGCAGAGTTTCTCCCCCCTGTTCGGCAAACGCTGATGTTCTCCGCCACCTTGCCGCCAAATATCCATCGCCTCTCTCAAAGATATTTGCGCGATCCGCAGCGGATCTCAATTGAATCGACTGTGCAAACGGCTCCGAAAATCAAACAAGAGATCATCCGCACGACCAATGGGCAGAAGTTCAATCTCCTCCTCGACCAGCTCAATCTACGGCAAGGTTCTATTCTCATCTTTGCCAAGACGCGTCGAAGTGCCGATCATCTAGCTAGAGAATTGAAAACCTATGGACACAATACCAATGCAATCCATGGCGATCTTTCTCAAGGGCGGCGCGATAGCGTCATCCGCTCCTTCCGCAATAATGCAATTCGCATTCTCGTAGCGACCGACATCGCCGCTCGCGGACTCGACATCCCGCAAATCATGCACGTGATCAATTACGATTTGCCTCAGTGTCCTGAAGACTATATCCATCGGATTGGCCGAACAGCCCGCGCAGGCGCAGAAGGAAACGCCCTTTGCTTTCTCTCCCCTGGCGATAATGGCAAATGGAACGCGATTTCCCGCCTGATGAATCCAGATGAGAAATTCTCTAACGAACGGCCATCCGGTCAATTCGATTCCCGCAAACGCAAGCCCTTCCAGAATCGGCGCCGCAGACCAAGTTCTGGCGGCGGCAACTCCTTCAGCAAACGCTCAGGCTGGGGTTGATTCCAACGAACGCAGGAGAGAATCTCTGTCTCCTGCTTCAATCTTCCGGATAAGTACTGATCTCTTGAATTCGGACGTGGGGGAAGCCCGCTGTGACAAATAGATTGTTTGCGAGGGCCATTTTCTCTTCAATAACTTGGCGGTAGTGACGGAGCTGTTCGAGCCATTTGGCAGAGCTGGAGGTTTTCCCTATTTTCTCTTCCCATATGCGAATGGCTTTCTCAATCTCAGGGAGAAGATAGAATCCGGTCCCATAGAGCTTCGGAGCAGTATATACGTTGACATCGGGACAGTATTCAAAATCTTCGTAAGGATCTTTTAACTTCGCGTGAACTTGCTCAAGATCATCTTCTTCCGAAATAAGAGGCCTTTTATATATGCAGCGTTGGACAATCCCTTTAACTCCCATGCCAATCCAATCAGGGGGACCAAAGTCTTCGAATTTCTCCTGATTTGGTGGCAGCTCCTCGCGTGACCAGCTACAGAGATAAGTGATTTTGTGTGCTACACTCGATGCCATAGGGCGCTCACTATAGAATAAGTGCAATTAAAAATGAAAGCACTTCAATCTCGGGCTCGTGGTGGAACCGGGGATTTCTCCCCGGCTGTTTTATAGGATTTCGGCGGCGACGGAGGCGAGCTCAGAGCGCTCTGTCCTTTCGAGGAACATGTGGCCGTAGATCCGCTGATTTTTAAACTTATTCACCGTGTAGGTGAGGCCGTTTGAGTCCTTGTCGAGATAGGGATTGTCGATCTGCGTCGGATCTCCCGTTAGGATCACCTTCGTTCCCTTCCCTGCGCGGGAAATGATCGTTTTTACCTCGTGAGGCGTTAGGTTTTGCGCCTCGTCGATGATCATGTACATCTTGGGGAGCGAGCGCCCGCGAATGTAGGTGACCGCTTCCATTTCGATCTTCTTGCTTTCCATGATGAACTCAAGCGTGGCTGCGCCATTTCCCTCCCCACTTGTGGTGGAGCAGAGAAATTCGAGGTTATCGTAAATCGGCTGCATCCAGTGATAGAGCTTTTCCTCTTTGGTCCCAGGCAGATAGCCAATGTCTTTGCCAAGAGGAACGATGGGGCGGGAGATGAGGATGCGCGAGTAGAGAGTGTCGTCAAAGACCTTTCTCATTCCACAAGCTAGTGCTAGAAGCGTTTTGCCTGTGCCGGCAGGGCCGACGAGGGTGACGAGATGAATGTCATCTCGTAGGAGAAGATCGATGGCGCAGCGCTGCTCGATGTTGAGCGGCTGAATGCCCCAAATATCGCGGGTAATCTGCAGGAGCGGCTCCAACTTTTTCGATTTCTCACTGTATTTGCAAACGGCCGAAGAGTTTTCCGGAGAGGTTAAAAGGGCATACTCATTCGGGCGGAATCCCCCTTCCATCATCGGCAACGTCCCATCTTTATAGAAGAGATCGATATCTCTTTTCTGGACATCGATTTTGCGGAGTCCCCGATAGATCTCATCATAGGAAGTCTTGAGGTTTTCATAATCTTCCGACTCGAGATCCATCGCTTCAGCCTTGACGCGCGTCACGAAATCTTTCGAGACGATCACGACCGATTCCCCTTTTTCCTTCAGCATGAAGGCGGCGAGGAGAAACTTATTGCTATTGCGGTCTAAAGGAAGAGGAAACCGCTCATTGCGCTCGATTTTCTCCAGGAAGATCCTCACTTTGGGACCTTCAGGAATCACCACTCCATTGTGGAGATTTCCGCTTTCCTCTGCTTTGAGTGAATCGATGTAGCGAATCACTTCGCGGGCGTTTTTCCCCACCTCATCGGCGTAACGCTTTAAACTATCCAATTCTTCAAGAACTGATAGGGAAATGACAACATCATTATCCTTGAACTTCGCAATGGAAGTTGGATCATGAACCAGAACGTTGGTGTCGATCACAAATGTTTTTCGGGTCACTTTTCTATCCTCAGAAACACTTTTTTGATTCCGGTTCTCAGCACGAGCGACTATCATCAGGGGTACCTCAAGTTATTATTTCATTGTCTGTTAATAGTTTTCTTAAGCCAGCCCTCCTTCTCATCAGCGCTAAAATTCCACCTTATAGGACTTTACCCAAACGAATGCAAGCCCTTATCCCAATTTTCATATCAAACCCCTAATAAAGAGCGTTATAAACCCATAACTAAGCACTTTTACATGCCAAGTGCTAAATTTGTTGACAGATCGGGCCACTGCGCGTTATAATAGGGTCTAGATTAAAACCCCTATAATCATATGAAGATTACAGCGACTCTATTAAGCATACCCCCCTACCTCTCAACTACTTGGAAGAATATTTCCTCGTTGCACGTTCGAGAAGAAAAGGACTCTTATACTCTCGTAGTTCTCCTCCAAAACAGAACCGAAGTTGAAGTGCCCCATCTGGCAAAGCCGACTGTCGATCAGATTTTCGAAGCGCACGCCCAATATGCGGAAACCGAATCGCCTAAAAATCCTCTGGATACTCCCATTAGTTTTAGCCTTCCCCTCGATAAAAATGGAGGAGGCATGCTCGATTCAGTGACCACATCGATGCAACACAATCCAGAGCAAGCTGATCTTCCTCTCATGTCCCCCGATGTTTTGAAAAAAATCACCACCATTGCCCAAGCGTTTGGCATCGATGATCCCGCGGTGCTTCCCAAAGCGGAACCCCATTGCAATTGCGTCTATTGCCAAGTGGCGCGCGCCCTTCACGGCGAAGAATCTCTCCCAGAATTGGAAGTGAGTGAAGAAGATCTAAAATTCCGCAGTTGGGAAGTGGAACAAACTGCAGACAAACTTTACATCGTCACAAACCCGCTCGATGCCAATGAACACTACAGCGTATTCTTGGGCGAGCCTCTCGGCTGCACATGCGGCGCAAAAAATTGCGAACACATCCGCGCTGTTCTAAATACATAAATTTCTCTTTCTGATAATCGCGCAACCGAATAGTATTTTCTTATACTGATATCGATGTGGAGAGATTCCTATGTTGCGGCACCTTTGCTTACTTTCTTTTTGCTTTGCTCTCAATGCAGCGCCTCAATCTGCGCCTCCTAAAAATCCCCCGGCAGCGGCGCAACCAAGTGTAAAAAAGGTCGATCCCTTTAAGCCATTCACTGGGAAAATTGTCGCCAATAAAGTGAGAATCCGCGCGAAGGCCGATATTGAAGGGCACATCATTCGCCAGGTAAATAAAGGAGATCTCCTCCTCATCGTTGGAGAAGAAGGAGATTTTTATGCCGTCGAGCCTCCAAAAGATACTAAAGCTTATGTTTTCCGCAGCTACATTCTCGACGATTGCGTGGAAGCCAACCGCGTCAATGTCCGATTAGAGCCCCATGTCGACGCTCCCATCATTGCGCAACTGCAAGCGGGAGATAAAGTGCATGGACAAGTCTGCTCAATGAATCATAAATGGATTGAGATTGCTCCCCCAAAATCGACCCGTTTTTTTGTCTCTAAAGAATACATTGGGCAAGCGGGCGGGCCAGAGTTCATTGTGAATATGGAAAAGAGAAAAGTCCAAGTGGATGAATTGCTGAGGGGCGCTTACTTCAATGCGGAAGCTGAATGCAAAAAAACGTTCGAGGAGATGGCGCCGCAGCACATCATCGACCAATTCCAAACCATTTTACGCAACTTCGCCGATTTTCCTGAGGTAACAGCTCAAGCCAAGGATGGATTGGCTCTCCTCAAAGAGACCTATCTCAATAAAAAGATCAACTATCTCGAGGCCAGAGCGGAACTAACTGAGCCAGCGAAAAAAGAACTCCTTGCAAAGCATAAGGAAGAGAGCCGCGAGCTCTTTGCCGATGCTCCCATCAATATAGATCCTGAGCTTTGGAGCAAGCGACCGCATAAAAAGGACAACATTTCCCTTTGGGACACCATTGAAGAGTCTCTCTATCTTTCCTGGACAGCTTTTCATGCAGGGAAAAAAGTCGATGATTTCTATGCCGAGCAAAAAGCCAATGCATCTCTGCTCACTGGTTTCATCGAACCCTATGATCATGATGTGAGAAACAAACCGGGCGAATTTGTTCTCCGCTCTTCTAACGCTCCCATTGCCTATCTCTACAGCACCCATGTCGATCTAGAAAAGTATGCGGGAAAAACGGTGACGGTATTGGTCAGCCCGCGGCCTAACAACCACTTCGCCTTCCCCGCCTACTACGTCTTGGGCGTGGAGTGAGAAGAAACAGGCTTATGGCCTGAACCGTAATGCGAATATCAGCGCAGAGGCGCGAGGCGCGCGAAGGGAGTTAGCCGCGGAGAACGCAGAGGTGAGGGAAGCCCTCACACTCCCCAGAAGGGATGTAGAAATCAAAAATCGCAGCCTATCTTTAAATTTTTTGGGAGCGTGAGGGCTTCCCTCACCTCTCGTCCTCTGCGATATCTCAGTTCTTTCCTCTGCGCTGATATTCGTATTACGTCTCAAGCCATAAGCCTATTGTGAATCTGCCTCTTCATGCTACAATGGGCGGTATGGAATTGCGTGAGTGGGCAGAGAGGATCCTTTCAGCAGATACGCTGGAGGAAAAGCTCTTTTGCCCCGAGTTGTTGACCGACGACGCCCCCGGCGCTCCCCTCTTTTTCAATGAACCCGTGCGCCCCGCTGGAATGGGATTCAATAGGCGGACTAAGGAGGAAAAACTCCCCCCTTTCCATGACCATGGAAGGGAAGAAAATCGCGCCGTTTGCCTCCATCGTTTTGCCGGCCATGAATTACTAGCCGTCGAAATCATGGCGCATGCCTTGACTGCCTTCCCCAATGCTCCCAAAGCGTTCCGCAAAGGAGTCGCCCATACCTTGCAAGAAGAACAGGGCCACGTCCGCCTTTATATTAATAGGATGGAGGCGATGGGCTTGAGGTTTGGCGATTTGCCTCTCTATCGCCACTTTTGGAATCATGTGCCCGATCTCACCTCCCCCATTCGCTATGTGAGCGCAATGAGCCTCACCTTTGAAATGGCCAATCTCGATTTCGCCCCCCTGTATGGCAAATCATTCACCCATTTTGGCGATGACCAAAGCGCCGCCCTCATGGCCCAAATCCTCAAGGATGAAATCCATCACGTCTCCTTCGGCTGGCGCTGGCTCAATCGCCTCAAATCCACCCTCGATCCTTGGGACGCCTGGACAACCAGCCTCTCCACCAAACTCACTCCCAAGCGCGCAAAGGGATTTGTCCTCCACGAAGAACCTCGCCTCCTCGCCGGCATTCCCCAAGATTGGATCGATCGTTTGACTAGATTTTAATTCAAACATCATCCATTCTTGTTCTTCTAAATGGAGTTTTATCATGTCAGGAGCAGCTTCTATAGGCGGATCTAATCCCAATGCAATGTCATTTGAGGAATGGCGACGGCGTAACGATCCCTGCAGCCCCGAATGTGATCCCGCTGTTCGAATGAATTTTATGGCAAGAGCTATCCTACCGTTTTTGGAGCCTAATAAGCCTCTGCCTATCATGATCCCTGGCACGGGATGGGGGACTGCCCGGCTGAG
>DATIHQ010000042.1:0-2596 GCA_035480535.1 Chlamydiales bacterium | reverse complement strand
AGGGCGGGGATCGAGGGGGGGCCGAAGATTCTGCCGATGGGGCCGTGATTGAGGACGAGGCCGTGCATGGAATCAAAGAGGTTGGCGCCGACAAAATTTATGCCAAGGTCGCGGAATGCGGCATAGAGCTCGGCCGCATGTGCGGCTCCTTCGCAAAAACCGAAAGCGTAAATGCGGTGAGGTAGATAGCCGAGAGTTCTAGCCTGTTTGTAAACGGCTCTGAGATCGAGATAAATGCCCCCTTCGCCATCTTCTTTAATGTTGCCTTTGCTTCCCGCTTTAATGTCTCCTTTGATCTCCTCCGTACCGCGGGGATCCCAGAATGCGCCATCGTATCCAGCGCCGCAAAGCAGGCGGAAAAGACTCCGCTCCATCGGCCACGCCCGGCCAGGAGAATGGCAGTGGATGATGAAGGCGGGGCCGTCGACGAAGGTGGGCTCTTCGGGGAGAAGTCCCGCTTGGACGGTGCCGCTGGGTAGAGAAACGGGAATGAGAGGGAATTTAAATTTATGCAGGTCGTGATAGAGGCGATCCTTCATGGGAGAATATTCAGGCTGCAAGAGGCGCGGCGAAGGAACGAGGACTTTGCGGAGTTGATTGTCATAGGGAACTAGTTTGATCTCTGCGCCCAGGTTGAAGAAATGTTGGAAAAAGCCTTTGGATGTGAAGGTGAGGCCGCTTACTTGCGCTTTGCCATCGGCTGTGGGGAGGCTGACTTCGGTGCCGCCGCAGGAGATGAGGAGAGATTTGGATTGAGCGAGCCGGTGGAGATCAAAGGGTCGTTTTTCGCGGGGGTCGGAGGTGAGGCGCTGATAGGTGCGCATGATGAGGCGGGCTCCAAAGCTTTTCATCATGCCGAGTTGGAACACGATGATGCGGATGAAGTAATCAAAAATCGGCCGAAGCAGGGCGACAATGCGGAGACAAATGCATTGAAGTGGTTTACGCTCAAAGAATTGAGGTAGGACAGGACGGGTAGAAGCAGCAGATGGAACCATAAAAACCTCCTAAAAAAAGGGATTTAATTTAGGATGAGAAAAGTTTCTTGAAAAGGATTTTTTATGGTTCTCGTGCAAATTTTGATCATTGCGTTGAGCAGTTGGGTAATTATTGGAAGCGATTCGATTTGGGAATCTCTGTGGCCCGATCCATTTTGGAAATGCCAAGTGGCTGAGCTGGAGAAATGTGCGAAAAAGGATCTCTGGCATTTGAAATCGGTTGAATGGGAATTGATGAAGGGGCGGATTGCCCTCTCTGTGGCTGTATCGTCTGCAAAAGATAAGGCGGAGTGTTTGGGGACAGATTGCGAACCCTACATGGCCAAGGCAAAAGAGGAAGCCGTATTGAAATTGCGTCAATGGAAAGCGCAAGAATTGAGGGCCCGCGCGATGTATCAAAGTACGTTAGAACGATTGAAAAAAGCCAAGTTAATGAGTGATCAGCAGGGGCACCAAGGCCTCAGAGATGCGATTGTCGAATGAAGCTTCAATGATTTCCAGATTCAATTCTTGATACATCTTCTTGGTGTCGAGGAAACGGGCTCGCAGCTTACATTCACTATTCTCAAGAGAAAATTCACAGGGCGTATCAGGGCCATTTTGCAAAACGGCGATCCGGAAGGGCCATCGATTGGGAATAAAAATCGATTGTCCATCAAAAAAGGGGGAGAAGTCGCCTTCTCCCGTTAAATAGTGAAGGATGGAAGGGAATAGGTCCATGTGAGTGGCCGCTTCGGTGAGAGGCCTCCAGTTGGGGTTGGGAAATTTTAGAAAAATAGGAACGCTCAGTTGATAGGAATTGAGGTGGGTTCCATGAAAAAGGGCTCCCTCTTCGAAAAATTCTTCGCCGTGATCCCCAGTGATGGCAATGAGGCTATTTTCGTAGAGATTTTTTTCTTTGAGAAGAGTGAAAAACTGATTCATTAAGCCATCGACATAATGAATGGAGTTTCGATAGCGATTTTTAATCCATTCGAGTTCTTTTTTATGGGGACCAATCGTCAAATAATCGATCTCTTTGGAAATTGGCTCAAATTTCAGGGGAAAGTCTTTGGGAAAGCTATATTCGGAATGGGTGGAGTCGAAGAAGAAGAGAAAGAGATTTCCCTGGGTTGAATCGTCAATGTCTCTGGCAAAGGATTGAATGGCGAGAGCATCCCGCTCACAGGGCTGAATAGCGTGATTGAGATTATATTCCTCGAGATGGTCGACAAGCTGCCGTTTTTGTCCAAAGAGCAATTTATCCATGTTGTAGAAGCGGAGATCTGCGGAAGAGTAGACTCTGATTTTGTAGCCGAGCTTTTTTAAAATTCGAAGAGGAAGACTTCCCTCTTTCCATTCATCTCTCATGTCGGCCCAGTGATAGGGAAAATCGGAATGAAGAAGGGCAAACCAGGAAAGATGGGTGCAATTTCCATTTGCATAGGAGATGGGAAATTGAATGTTTTCATTTCCAAAGGCAGTTAAATGAGGGGCGATCTCTTCATTGACAAAGTCGCGGCGGAGAGTTTCGATCACAAAAAAATAAATATTGGGAAGATGAGTCGCTTTATAGTTGGGAAGAGAGGCCAATGCCTTTTGCTCATCGCGGGGGGGCG
>DATIHQ010000041.1:0-1745 GCA_035480535.1 Chlamydiales bacterium | reverse complement strand
TCTCCATTTTGGAGCATCACATGAGTCACTTTTTTCTCATCCCCAACCACTTCTCTCACTACAGTGTTGTAGTGCATTGTGACATTCGATTTATCGAGGAGCGTCTCAATTCGTTTTTCTTCAAAGGCTCTGAGTGTATCTATGCGGACAAACACATGCACTTCTTTGGCGATATTGGAAAGATAAAGCGCTTCAAGAACAGCCGCATCTCCCCCGCCAACAACCCCGACGATTTGGTCTTTGTACAAGCTTCCATCGCAAATGGCGCAATTCGTCACGCCCCGTCCCCAATAGCCATTGGGACCTGTTTCACCTGGAATATTGAGGAAATTGGGCTGAGTCCCCATCGCGATGATGCAAGCTTCCGCTTGGATGGTATTGATTTTATCTGGGTTGTCTAAAGCGCGCGTCGTGATTGTGAAAGGTCGTTTTGAAAAATCCACTGCAATCACTTCTTCTTGGCGAAATTGGGCGCCGTTGGCTTCCACTTGCTTGCGCACTTTATCGGTGAGCTCAAAGCCTTCGATTTCCAATTCTCCCGGCCAATTTTGCACAGAATGAGATTGGGTCAAAAGACCCCCTGGCGTGGCCCCCTCAATGACAATCGGTTCCAGACCTGCCCGCCCCAGATAAAGGGCCGAAGTCAACGCTCCAATCCCCCCTCCGATAATGACGACAGAGGTTCCTTTTTCTAGCTTTATTTCTGTTCGAGGTTCTTCCACTGCTGAAAGATCCGTCAAAGACCCAAACGCCAAAATAATTGAACTGAGCAAATGCTTCATAACACCCTGATGTTAAGCATTTATTAAACCGCAATTCAATGAACTTGTCAAGAGCTTTTAGGGCCTGTCGTCATTTGAGTCTCTGGGAGATCTTTGATGGATTTTTCTGCAGATTTTCACGCATGCCCGTAGGACATAGTTGAAGACTAGGCCAAGGGCAGCTCTGAAAAGCTGCTGGAAAAGCCGCAAAGAGCTCTCCATGATTCAATTGACGACAGGCCCGAGATCAATTAAATTTATGATTATGAAACAATTCAATGAGATCAATTACCTCTACTTTAGCTTTCTCCTTATCTTCCTAAGCTTCTTGAGTTTATCTCATTTTCTTTGGATCGAAAGGCCCCTCTTCGGCATCCCCCTCTTTTTCCTTCTTTACGCTCTAGGCCAGGGCCTCCTCGAAATCTGCGTATTTATCCTCATCGCCTGGGTTCTCAAGCGATGGGCCCCCAAATGGCTCTTTTGGCTCTTCATCTCCTTTTCCTTCATTTTGCAGCTGGTCCATTTCACCGATTTTACCCTCGTGAGGCTGATGGATGTTTCGATTCTGTATATGTTTAAATTTTTCCTTGGCAGCGGAATCGAGCACCTTCAAGCAGCCTGTCAGGCGCTCAACATGAACCGCACTATGGTCTTCCTCATCTTTTTTACGATTTTTTCCATCCCCCTTGCAGGACTCCTCTTTTATTGGTTCACCTCCAAAGTCGCTCACCGCAAGCCATTGAAAATTTCCCTTTCTCAAATCATCATCGCCATCACTTCGATCGGATCGGCCCTCTTCCTTCTCGATCTTTTTGCCCATCCCTTTTTAAACCGTATGAATTACAGCAAATATCAAAAAGTACTCCCGTTTGGGAAAACGTTTATTCCCCCCACAACTCACTGCGTTCCCCTCGAAAAAAGCATTGCGCCCCCCCGCGATGAGCAAAAGGCATTGGCCTCTCTTCCCAACTATAAAGCGACTCA
>DATIHQ010000040.1:0-11743 GCA_035480535.1 Chlamydiales bacterium | reverse complement strand
AAAAAGAGATCGATCATGTCTGTCTTGACAAAGATGGCGCTGCCAGGTTGAACGGCTGCGGGATCGAGAGTAGCATCTTCTTCATCATAGACATAGTCGCAATAGGCGCGGAAGCCATCGCCCGTCACAAATGGATCTGAGGGCGCCCGCCTCTCCGAATACGGCACAGAGAGAAGATAGAAGGGAAGCAGAAGGAAGAAAAGGGCATTTAATAACAGACTTTTTTGGCTTAATTCAACGCAAAGGCGCAAAGGCACAGAGAAAAAATAAAATATATAATTCTCTTCTTTGCGCCTTTGCGCCTTTGCGTTTAAAAAAGCTAGGTGCCCCTGTTGGGTAGTACCGGCTATCAATGTTTGCACTGTTCGATCTCGTTGAGCCAGTAGCTGATGTCGAGTTTGTCGAGGGAAAAGGTCTTTTGGCTAAATTCAAGATCTTTTTGCTTGAGGAAGGCCTCGGTCACTTCTTTCCAGTCTTTGATGATGAGAATGGGGAGTCCTTCGTAAATGCAGTCAACTGTGGAGGTGCGGACAATGGGGATGACGCCGAGATAGACCGATTCCCAGATGCGGTAGGTGTCGATGCCGGCGCCGCGGGGAGCGAGGACGAAACGGGTTGAGGCGAGATCGTGGAGATAGGGCTCGAAGAGTTTCTTGCCGGTGCGGAAAATGAAGGGCGCTTGGGCAAATTGGCGGAAAACAGGCCACCGTTCATCGTAGTAGTTCTGGATGGTGAAGTTCATGTAGAGGAGATGCTGTTTGGCTGCGCCTTTTGTTTTTTCCATCACCTTTTTGAGCGTGTCGGCATTGCCCCAAGGCCAGATGCGATTGGCAATGCCAAAGGGAATGGGGTGAAGTTTGGGATGGATGGTCCCGTCGTAATTGAGGGCAAACCAGGCGATGATTTTGGGATCGTCGAGATGGGCTTTGTGTTCTCCAGGGGAAGGATGGTCGCTGTTGTGGCAGATCAAGATGTAGCGCGCTTGAATCTGCGGATGGATCTTTTCAAAGAATTCGCCGATGAAATCTGTTTTGACAAAGATCACTTGTGAATCTCTGACAGAGGCGGGATCGAAGCTTTTGTCCTCGTCGTCATAGACAAAATCGCTATGGGCGCGGAATGTATCCCCCGAAACAAAAGGATCGGAAGGCTGGCGATAGATTGGCGTATTGAAACAATAGGCCAAAATGGGGAAGAGTAAAAAAATTATCATAGCTGGTACTACATGAAAGCAGCACCTAGCCTTTTTAAACGCAAAGACGCAAAGACGCAAAGGAGAGAGAATATATAAAAATATTTTTCTTTGCGCCTTTGCGCCTTTGCGTTGAATAAGGGCCAAAAAAACCTGTGACCAAAGACCAGTGAATCTACGCGCTAATAAGGTCCAAAAGTTCATAAACACCTCAATTGTATTTGAGAACAAAGTTCAGGATCGATCTGTTGATCTATTTCATCGATGAAGACATTCTTTTGCTTATCCATGTGAAATGCCTTCGGAGCGATGGCGATGGCAAAAGTGTGGATTAAAGTGGGGACAACGCTGAAGTTCGACTGGGGATGGATGAGCACATCGAAGAGAAAGAGGGAGAAAAAGTCCTCTAGGACGTGGAGGTCCCAGTGATTTTTCTCTTTCCGCCAGTCGAATTGGATGGGAGCGTCTGGTGGAAAGGCTTCGCAGATGCGGCGCGCCACCTCTTCGGGAGAATTTGCATCGGTGAAAATATAGCAATAGAACTGATGGCCAGGAAATCGGGCAAAGACTTCGCGTAAAGCTTCGATATAAAATTTAGCCGGGGGAAACTTTAAGGGGATCTTCAGATGCATATCAGGCCCATCGAAATCGCCCCCGTCGCGAAAATGGAGAGCGATAGTGATCTTTTTTTGTGGGAGATCCAGGAGTTTCAGGTTCTCTTTGGGCGCGATCATCTCGCGAGCCACTTTCCGAAATCCTGGATGATGCCAATCGACGGCAAAATAGGGCCAGCTGCGGCGGTTAAGATCTCTTCCGCTCTTGAGTTCATGGGGATCTTCGGGAAAATAGGGGCTGATGTAGAGGGTCGGCCCGCCTGTTCGTTTATAGATCATTCGTCCCCTGCCCAGTTCCACAGGAGTCCACCCTTCAGCGCCAGAACCGGCATAGGGTTTCTCCAGCTGCGATAAAACGAGTCCTTCTGAGAGCTCGAAAGGTTTATAGAGGAGAGGCATGTCATTCGTGTAAGAGATCCACTTGGCGTGGAGATAGCTGAGTAAATTATCGCCGAATCGCCCGTAGCTAAATGTGTAGGTCACGGCACGGTCGTAGTCAGCAAAAAGCGTTCCAGCAAAAAAGAGTGCGACAAAAATGCGGAGAATGAGATACATTTTTAACCTTTAAGGGAAGAAACATATGAAAATTTTTGTTAGATTGCAATGGATTTTTCTTTTCATTGCGGCAGCTTTGTTTGGACTGGAAAGACGAGAAGCACCGCTGCCCATGCGCGTCTCCATTCCCATCCCCTGCCACTATTCTCATTTCATTTATCTCGATACGTTGCTGACCGCTTTCACTACGCAAACAGTTCTTCCAGATGAGGTGGTGATTTCTCTTTCTGAATTCCAAAAAGTGGATCCTCGCGCACTTGCAGAATTAGAAGGAAAGCAATGGCCCTTTTCCCTTGTGATCGTGAAGCACACAAAAGCCTACCCGCCAGGTAGAAACAGGAATGAAGCCTGCGCGCGAGCCACGGGCGATCTCTTCATCTGCCAAGATGCCGATGATTTGCCTCATCCTCAACGAGTTGAGATCATTAAATACCTCTTCGAGCACTACAAAATTGAACATCTCCTCCATCAATGGCAATCATCGGGCACTGTGTTTAATCAGTATGATGCAGAGACGCTAGCGCCGCTTTGCGCTTCGGTGCGCGTGTACGATCGGATTCCCATTCAGGATATTCATAATGGGAGCGTTTCGATGGTGCGCGCCGTTTTCGAGAAAGTGCATTGGATGGCGACGAAAGAAATCGATGAAGACGTCCGCTTCAACCGGACAGCCTATGCTCTTAGCACTTATAAAGCGGTAGTGCCCGCCTCGCTTCTGATCTATAGGCCGGAGCTCTCCACGTTCGATCTCGATGGCACTAAAAATAAATTTCTTGATCGTATCGATGTTCCTAAGAATCGGTGAAGGTCATGCGCTTTTTGATTGTTTGCTTTCTTTTCTTCTCTTTAGTTGGCCACGCCGCAGTAGTTGTTGAAGCTTTTGCGACCCACGCTACTACTGTTAGCGTTATCGATACGGCGACAAATACAGTGACTGCGACTGTAATAGGTGGATCGAACTTTCAAGGCATCACTATCACTCCCAACGGCTCTTTTGCCTATGCATGCAACAACGGCGCCACCAATGTCAGTGTCATCAATACAGCGACAAATACACTAACTGCGACTGTAACAGTTGGATCGAACCCTTTCCGCGTCACCATCACCCCCAATGGTTCTTTTGCCTATGTGTCCAATAGAGGTAGTACCAACGTCAGCGTCATCAATACAGCGACAAATATAGTGACTGCGACCGTAACGGTTGGATCACTTCCCCAAGGCATCGCTATCACTCCCAACGGCTCTTTTGCCTATGTGTGCAATGAAGGCGCCGGTACCAATGTGAGCGTCATTAATACAGCAACCAATATAGTGACTGCGACCGTAACGGTTGGATCGAACCCTTTTGACGCCGCCATCACCCCCAACGGCTCTTTTGTCTATGTGGCCAACGGGTTCAGCAGCAACGTCAGCATCATCGATACGGGGACAAATACAGTGACTGCGACTGTAACGGTTGGGTCGACCCCTGCCGCTGTCGCCATCACCCCCAACGGCTCTTTTGCCTATGTGTCCAACCAAGGTAGCAGCAACGTCAGCGTCATCGATACAGCGACAAATATAGTGACTGCGACTGTAACTGTTGGATCGACCGCTACTGGCGTCGCCATCACCCCTAACGGCTCTTTTGCCTATGTAGCTAATAGCAGCGGTGTCAGCGTCATCAATACGGCGACAAATGTAGTGACTGCAACCATTTCGGTTGGATCGAGCCGATTCGTTGCCATCGGCGGCGTTGCCAGGCCCTTTTTTCCAACAGGCGGGGTGGTCATCTCCGCTTGTGAAGGCGATGAGGAAGAACAGGATTGGAGATGGTGGAACGCTTGGGAAGAGGGAGTGGGGATCGCGAAATGACTAAACCAACTTATCTATAGGCCCGAGCTCTCTACTTTCGATCTCGATGGCACGAAGAATGTAGGCAATGTGACCGTCTCAACGAATTAATCGATCCAATCTGAGATTGACTTCGAAAGATTGTATGGTAAAATTTAGGATCCTAAATGGACAGCCGTCTGGAGGATCTCATGCGCTTGAGGTTTCTTTTTCTCATCTTGGGTTTGGGTGGATATGCTCAGCAAACGACGATCGCGGTTGTTGAGGCTTTTGTGGGTAATTTTAGCTCTAGCAACGTAAGTGTCATCAATACGGTGACGAATACTATAAGTGCGACCGTTGCGGTTGGTTCGGGTTCTACTTCCGTTGCTATCTCGCCAAATGGCTCTTTTGTCTATGTGACGAATCAAAGTAGCGCTACCACAAGCGCTATCAGAACCTTTGACAATATGGTGGTTGCGAGCATTGGAGTGGGATCGAGCCCTCAGGATGTTGCCTTCACGCCGAACGGCTCTTTTGCCTGGGTGACCAATAACGCCAGCGGCACCAACGTGAGAATCATCGATGTGTCGACCCATACCGTGTCTACGAGTTTTGCGTTAGGCGCGTCGTTCTTGAGGGGCGTTGCCCTCACGCCAGACGGCGCTTTTGCCTACATAACCAGTAACGCCACCAACAACAACGTGCGGCGCGTCAGAACTTCTGACAATGTGGTAGGTCCGACTATTTCGGTTGGGACGCTACCTCAAGACATTGCCATTACGCCAAACGGTTCTTTTGCCTATGTGCCCAATAGTACCGGCAATACTACAAGCGTCATCAGAATGTCTGACAATGCAGTGGTTGCGACCATTGGAGTGGGATCGAGTCCTCAAGGCGTCGCCATTTCACCGAACGGCTCGTTTGTCTATGTGACTAATAACGGCGGCGCCAACGTGAGCGTCATCGATACGTCAAATAATACAGTGACTGCGACCGTAACGGTCGGATCGGGCCCTTGGTATCTCGCTGTCACACCAAATAGCTCTCTTGTCTATGTAGCCAACAACAGCTCTAACAGCGTGAGCGTCATCAACGCATCGAATAATACAGTGACTGCGACCATAACGGTCGGATCGGCCCCTCGCGGCGTTGCCATCGGCGTTGCCATAATACCCTTTTTTATAACAGGTGGGGTGGTCATCTCCGCTTGTGAAAGCGATGAGGATGAAGAGGACTGTTGTCATTGGGGATGGGAAGAGGAAGCCGCTTGGGAAGAAGAGGGAATTGCGAACTGATCAATTCTCTAAGAAGATGCAGGCGATGTTGCGCTGGGTGGCCCAGACGCGGAGGAAGTCGTCGAGAGGATAGGCGACGGCGGTGGAGCGGTCATTGGGAAAAGCCGTGTCGATGCAGTGGACTTTGCGCTGGTCGGGGTCGTAGCCGATGACGCAGAGGGTGTGTTCGCGATAGAAGGGACGGGGGCCGCCGGTGACGGAGCCTTTCATGCCGATGAGAACGGGGAGGCCGCGGAGGAGGGAGGCGTGGAGGGCGGCGAAGTCGGGTAGGCGGGTGACGAGCGCTTCGCGCTGGATGCGGTTGTAGCCTTCAGCCGCATTGAAAACCCAATCCTCATAGCCGAGATTGTCATCATCGCACACAGATTCAGCAAAATCAGAGCCGTCGATGTCCCGATTGCCGCGGAGATAGTTGAGCGCAACGGTCATCGCCGTGGGCATCGAGAGGTCGGTGTAGCGGGGATGGCGGAGCATGATCTGCGATTGACGCGGTACATTCTCGAAAAGAACGCGGGAGAGATCGCCGACGGGAGCGATTTTAAATTCTGAGAGACGGGCGATGCTGACGCCCACGCTTTTGAGAGCGTGAAGACTGGCGCCGCCGGAGGTGAGAACTTTAACGCGGAAACCGGTGCAGAGATTTTTTGTTTTGCCATTCTCTTTGAGGGGACCTGCGACGCCAAAGCGGGTTTCGGCAAAAGAGGTAGGGGGATTTTCGCGGAAGAGGATCTGGCCGGGGGCGCCCCATTCGGCGTAGTAGAGCCAGGGAGACCAGGCGTCGTTTTGGCGCAGGCTGACGAGAAACCCAAAGCGGCCAGAAGAGGGGCGGATCGCATTCCAAGAGAGAATGAGCTCATCGAAGGGCATCGTAGATTCTTCTTGCCAGGTAGCTTCGGGCTGGGAATCGAGAGTGTAATGAAAGGCTTGCGAGAATTGGGCGAAGAGGGAGGAGAATAGAGAGCAGAGGAGGAGGATTTTTTTCATGGTGGGAGAGGATAAACGATTGTCTATTTTGAGGTAAACATTAGAAGATATGGCTGAGTATGATGGATGCAAAGTCAGCCATATCTCTATCGACGGAAAAGATGTGGCTGAGTATGATGAGTGCAAAGTCAGCCATATCTCGGAGGATCTAGGATGAGTAAGATCGTAGGACGCAGGAAAGAGCAGGAAATTTTAAGAAAGCTTTGGAGATCAAAGGGCGCAGAGATGGTGGCCATTTATGGCCGCAGGCGAATCGGAAAGACCTTTCTAGTGAGAGAGCTCTTCTCCACAGAAAAGCGCTACTTTGAGCTCACTGGGAAAAAAGACGCCGCTTTGAATGAGCAGCTCATTAATTTTGCCGAGGCATTTTCAAAAACGTTCTATTCCGGCATTGCTCTTGCTGTACCTAAGAGCTGGCGCGATGCGCTTTCCCTTTTGACGCGTGAAATAGAAAAGACTCCCTCGCAAAAATGTCTTTTGTTCTTCGATGAGCTTCCCTGGCTTGCGGCACAAAAGTCAGGTTTCATTGAAGCGCTCGACTACTTTTGGAACAGCTCTTGGAGCCAAATGTCGAATCTAAAGGTCGTCTTATGCGGATCTGCAGCCAGCTGGATGCTGGAGCATTTGATTCATGCTAAAGGAGGCCTGCACAATCGAATCACGCGCATCATTCAACTGCAGCCTCTGAGCTTAGCGGAAACTAAAGATTACCTCTCGTCGCGTAAGATCCGCCTTAACGAAAAACATTTGTTGGATCTCTACATGGTCATGGGAGGCATCCCCTATTATCTCAATTCTATCGAGGCAGGTAAATCGGCAGAACAAAACATCCAGGAAATCTGCTTTACCCAAAATGGCGTTCTCCTGACGGAATTCAATCGCCTGTTTCATTCTCTATTCGATGACGCCGAGACCCATTTGCGCATCATCCGAGAGATCGCGCGTAAAAGAGAAGGGATTTCTCGGGGAGATCTTCTCTCGAAATTGGGAATGCTCTCGGGAGGAACGTTTAAGAAACGATTGGCTGAATTAGAGGCTGCCGGATTTATCCGCGGCTTCATTCCCTATCGTTACAAAAAAAGGGAACAGCACTTCCGCGTGCTGGATGAGTATTCGGCTTTCTATCTCACTTGGATCGATCCCGTTGTCGAAAAAGGGTTTCCTCAAACTAGCTATTGGAAATCATGTCTCCGCAGCTCCAAATGGGCCTCCTGGGCCGGCTATGCCTTCGAAAGCGTCTGCTTCAAACATTTGCCGCAGATCCTAAAAGCTCTTCGCTTAAACTCTATTCCCTGCGAGGTGGGAAACTGGCGCTTCATCCCCAAAAAGGGGGTGAAAGAGACAGGTGTCCAGATAGATCTTTTGTTCGATCGCCAAGACAACGCAGTGACGCTCTGCGAGATCAAATATTGTACAAATAAATATGTCATTGATAAAGCCTATGCCAAAGAACTGCATCGCAAGATCGACATCTTTCTGGAAAAAACGCGGACAAATAAACAGGTCTTTCTCGCACCGATCACGACTTTTGGCATTAAGAAAGGGCTATGGAGCAACGAACTCGCAACGCAAGAAATCGTACTCAAAGATCTGTTTGCCTTTTGATTTTTTGCAATTGGGTGCGGGCGAGGGCAGCGTTCTTTTCGACGAGGGGTTTGATGTCGGGAGGGAGGTTGGGCTTGGCGAGGAGCTTTTCACAGGCGTCTAGCCCTTCGTCAAATTTGCCAATGAGGAGGGCGCAGTTGGCAAATTCGATGAGAAGATCTTGGTCGTAGGTCTTGTACTCGATGGCGGGCTCGCTGGCGGGATAGGGATGGGTGAGGGCATATTTCGCGATGAGATAGCCGAGGAGAAGCTTTCCCTGCTGGCGATAGGCTATGGAGATGCGAAAGAGAGGCTCGATGCGATTGGGGCGATATTCATAGGCTTTGTAGTAGCACTCTAGGGCAGCCTCGAGATCATTGAGCTCTTCATTGATTCTCCCCAAGTAATAGTGAGAAAAGAAGGTTTCATGAATGTCCTCCTGCCCCATCTTGAGCCGCTTTTCATAGTTTTTCTTCGCTAAGAGATACTCTTTGGCATTGAAATAACACTGGGCCAAGTAATAGACATAGCGCTCATTGTCGGGTTCTTCCTTCAATGCATCTTCGAGAACCTTGGCATCCTTGGCAAATTTTTGGGGATCTTGGGTGCGCGCCCCTTTTCCGGTATTGCAGAGATTGCGAACCCCTTCCAAATGCCCATAGGTCTTGACGTCGGGACAATGGATCACTTCATGCAGGGCCCCGACCCACTTCCAATCGAGCGCATTCTTGATGAGCGCGCCGCGAATGAACTCGACAGCATCGATTTCCCGCACGCGCATGTAGTAGACGTCTTTATCCAGAGGGGCAGGCCACTTAAATCCCTCATCAAAGACGAGAACCTCATCGGCATCGATGAAGAGGGTGTAATCGCCTTTTTTCTTGGCGAGCGCCAGCGCTTCATTGCGGTTGTGGGCAAAGTTGACCCACGGCCGCTCATGCAGCTCGCCCGGCACGCCTTTCATAAATTTGCGAATGAGCTCTTGCGTCCCATCTGTCGAGCCTGTGTCGACGATGACCCAATAATCGATCCGCTCTTTGAGAGAATTGAGACACTTTTCGATCACTTGGCTCTCATTCTTGACGATCATGTTGAGACAGACCGTCGCCTTGGCTTCAAGAGAGAGGAGAAAGCAGAGGAAGAAAAGTATTTTTCTCATAAAAAGGAATGATTATGTAGAGATGATTATTTTTAATCAATGGACATCGCTTTCGAAGATGAAGGGGAGGAATTGCAAGACGGGCTCTTCGCAGGGAGCGGAGCGGTAGGTCGAACAAGGGGAATCGAAAACTACCGGGTTGAGGGGAAGAAAGCTAGGCGGCGGACTTTCTTGGGGAAGTTGTCTTGGGGGCTCCTCTTCGATTGGAATCGATGCGATGGGCGCCTCTATGGACACTTCTAGTTGGGGAAGGGGAATTTCTACTTTTTGGACAATGGGTTTAGCTTCTTTCTCAAGGTAAGGGATGGCGATGTCGGGAACCCACTCCCCAGTCGCGAACCCTAGGACGCTGTCTTTCACTATCGGCCAGCCATATCCGATTTTCGCCGATAGGTTTGATTTAACTTTTTGAGAAAAGTTGATGAGGTGCTTGTACGATTCCTTGAGAGAGGATCGGATGGATTCGGTTTTCGCTAAGAGATTTGTTGTTCCTTTTTGGGAGAAATAGAGAGTTTGCTTCCAAGATTCTTTTGCAAATGAGGTGATGTTTTCTTTGGCAGAGGAGAGGGTGTGCTCGATTTTTGCTGAGAGAGTCTGTGCTCCCTTTTGGAAAAAATGGAAGAGGTCGTGGCCTGCATCGGATAGGGTTTGCATCCCCTCTTTTATAGAGATCGAGGTCCAAGATTTGATCCTTTGAAAGGTGTCGACAAGCTGTTCCCACGATTCTTTCACAAAAGATTGCGCGCCCTCTTTAACAAAAGACCAGATGTGTTCCACCTTCGTTAAAAAATTCGCTATTCCTTTTTCGGAAATATAGACGGATCTCTTCCCCACTTTCTTCAGAGTTTGTATCCCTTCTTTCATGGAGACCCAAGTCTGCTCAGCTTTTGCCAAAAGAGTTGACTTTTTCACAGATCGACCGTCCTCTTTGGAAGAAGAAAGAATGGGAGGCTCAATCTTTGTTAAATTCGATTTTATCTTTTGGAAAGAAAGGAAGAATTGGTTCCATGATTCTTTCAGATCTTGAATTTTTTCTTTCATCAAAAACCAGATAGGTTCGATCTTGATTAGAAGATTTAATTTGATTCTTTGATAGAAAAAGCCTTGCGTAAGATACGAAAGGTTGTCTTTCGTCCAGGACCAAAAAGGAGCTAGAAGATCCGATTCATTGAATGAAGAAATGGGCTGCCATTCAATGGGAAAATCATCGGCTACCCACTCCCCTGTTACGATGGGTTCTATTTGCTCTTTGAACGCGAGAACGTCAATAGAAGGCATTTCGATAAAGGGAAGAAAGAGGATCGCCAAAAAGAGAATCGATTTTTTCACCTATTTTCTCCTTTTTCTGATCGAAGTTTCACAGGGACTCGCACCTTCAATCAGGAGGCACATTTTCGGAATGCGGACGAGATGGCTAGGCGGCCAGAAGGAGGTGGGCAGCATGTCTTGCAGCTGGCCAGCGCCCGCATTGAGAAGTTGAGCGACGATGACGCCCGTGGGAGAAGGGATCGGAATACGGCAGCAGGAGTTGCAACCGGGGCAGGGAGCGCAGCAAGAGTTGCAAATACAGGGCGGACAGGGAGGGATTGGCGTTGTTGTTTGGTCAAAGTTAAGGATAGCCCCATCGGTCAGGGAGATCAGATCGGCTTGGACGATCGGAGGCACGATCGCGCCGACATTGAGGGCGTTGGCCGTAGGATCGGGCGTAACTTGAGAATTGGGGTGAACCCCTCCGTTGGCGAGGAGGTGGATATTTTGGCTCGTGTAGCCGGTGCCATTAGGGTGAATGATCGTGCCATGAGGTCTAGTGACGAGGATCGTTGTCCAAGTTTGCAGAGGATCAATGGCATGATAGGTCGTGAGAGTGATTGTCCCTAAAGAAACGATATCGCTGAGGTTGGCGTAAGTAGCAGCCGTGATGTTGACGTCGCCGAAAATCGTCATCGCCTCATTGAATCCCATAATGAATGTCCCGCAATTGACGTTGAGAGTCAAAGCGGTGTAGTCAGAGGGGGAAGTGATGGTCGCGATATTCATCAACGCAGCGCGCCCCTGCGGAGCCAATTGAACCGTGCCCCCTTCTCCATCCAATGCAGCTCCGGTGCCGCCCGTCGTGGTGAGATGGCCGCCGCCAGCCAAGAAGACGAGTTTGCCTACCGGTACATTGCCATTTGCCGCTATCGTATATTCGCTGCTCGGCTGCAAGATGATGTCGCCGCCATTGCCGCCGAAAGAGCCGCCGGTGCTTCCCCCCGAAGCGGTGATGTTCGCGACGCTAATCGTGCCCCCAGATGAGTAAATCGTCACATCGCCTCCCTTTTTACCCGTCCCAGCCGTCGCCGAGGTATCGATCGCACCGCTAAAGGTGATATTTCCACCGCCAATCGCAGCGAGCGAGAGGGCGTGGCCAGTCACTGTGAAATCAAACAACATGGCTCCCGTGCCCGTGTTGGTAAATTCTCCGGGTCCGGTCAAAGTCACGGGGCCATTCATCTCCATCGAAGAAGAAACGGTCTGGCTCGCTCCAATTAAGATACTGCCGCCC